>NZ_CACTIU010000019.1:0-16707 GCF_902713635.1 Wolbachia endosymbiont of Cardiocondyla obscurior
TTTCCTTACTTGATCTGCTTCTTCTTCTACCTCTCTCACATCATTTTTTCAATCACCTTTTGCAGCAGGTCTCTAGACAAAGAGAATGGTATAGTTGGAGTAATTCACAAGGCAACACAAGGGCTAAAACATGTGGATTCAAAGTATGCGAAGAGAAGAAAGAAAGCTGAAGAAGAAGGATTACTCTGGGGAGCATATCATTTTGGCACAGAAGGAAACGGCAAGAATCAAGCTGATCATTTTCTAAAAACGGTAGGCGAAAGCAAAAATACCATACTTGCGCTGGATATTGAAGAAAACAAAAGTGGCAAAAATATTGCAGTTAAGCAAGCTGAGGAATTTGTAAAGAGAGTTGAAGAAGTAACAGGAAGATTACCCCTAATTTATGGCAGTAGCTATTTTCTTAAGGATTTTGCCACGCCAACTTTGACAAAATGTCCATTATGGATAGCAAGCTGGAGAAAAGAGCTCACATTACCAAAAGGCTGGAATGATTGGATTTTATGGCAATATACTGACGGTAAAACAAATCCAGAGCCACATGAAGTAGAAGGAATCGGAAAATGTGACAGAAATAAATTTAACGGAACTTTGAAAGAATTAAGAGAATTTTGGTTAGTATGATGCTGAAAAATTTCAAACAACTATTTAGTAAGCCAAAAATCAAAAGTTCTGCTTGGGATGCGTCAGGCTCAGGAAGAAGAGTGATGTATTGGCAAGGAGAAACAGGAAGCATAAATAATTTACTTTCTCAGAGCCTTGGGCACTTACGTAGCCGCTCTCGGGATATGGTAAGAAAAAATCCATATGCAGCAAATATCATTGATACAATAGTAAGTAACTCTATTGGAACAGGAATAAAACCACAATCAAAAGCAAGAGATGGAGAATTTCGAAAGAAAGTGCAAGAATTATGGCTAAAATGGACAGATGAAGCAGATAGCTGTGGAATGAGTGATTTTTATGGATTACAAGCTCTAGTATGCAGAAGTATGATAGAGGGAGGAGAATGTTTTGTACGTTTAAGAACGAGAAAGCTGGAAGATAGATTTTCTGTGCCATTACAACTGCAAGTACTTGAGTCTGAACATTTAGATAATAAAACAAATCAAACTTTAGGAAATGGTAATGTAATAAGAAACGGGATTGAGTTTAACAAGCTTGGGCAAAGAGAAGCATATTACCTATTTAAAGAACACCCTGGTGAAGGCTCGTTTGGTGAATCAGTGAGAGTTCCAGCAAATGATGTTTTACATATTTATAGACCATTAAGACCTGGGCAAATCAGAGGGGAGCCTTGGCTTTCTAATATACTGCTGAAGCTTTATGAGCTTGATCAATATGATGATGCAGAGCTGGTGAGAAAGAAAACTGCAGCAATGTTTGCTGGATTTATTACGAGACTCGATCCAGAAGCAAATATCATGGGAGAAGGTGAAGCAAGTGAGCAAGGAGTAGCACTATCTGGCCTGGAACCTGGAACAATGCAGCTTTTAGACCCAGGAGAGGACATAAAATTTTCAGAGCCATCAGATGTTGGAGGAAGTTATGAAGCATTCATGAGACAGCAACTGAGGGCAATAGCAATAGGTACAGGAATAACATATGAGCAGCTAACAGGAGATTTAACAGGTGTTAATTATTCATCCATTCGAGCAGGGCTGATAGAGTTTCGCAGAAGGTGTGCAATGTTACAGCATAACGTGATAGTGTTCCAGTTTTGTAGACCTATTTGGAATAGATGGCTAGAATTAGCAGTGCTTTGTGGAGAACTGAGTATAGATGAAAAAGTAGTAAAAGCAGCGAAAGAAGAAGTAAAATGGATACCACAGGGATTTGATTGGGTGGATCCACTGAAAGATCAGCAAGCACAACAAATGGCAGTAAGAAATGGATTTAAGAGTCGATCGGAAGTAGTATCAGAAATGGGTTACGATGTTGAAGAAATTGACCAAGAAATAGCAGAAGATCAAAGACGTGCAAGCGAACTGGGCTTAAGTTTTGATTCTGAGGTTACTGCAAATCAAGAGGTGATATGAAACAACAATGGCTAAACAGATGTGTAATGGTAGAACCAAGGAGTTTTGAGTTACTGTCGCTACAAACAGGAAAGCAGCCTATCTTTAAAAATATAAAACATGCAGTAAGAAATAGTGAAAGAGGAATAATACCGATACATGGCATTTTAACTAAAAAACCTGGTGCATTTGATGAAATGCTCGGAATGACATCATATGAGCAAATAGAAGAACAAATTACACAAGCATTAGCAGATAGTAGCATAGAGACAATTATACTGGAAATAGATAGCCCCGGAGGAGAGGTAAACGGTATATTTGACCTAGCTGACTTTATTTATGAATCAAGAGCAAAAAAGAGGATAATAGCGATAGCAAATGATGATGCATATTCTGCTGCGTACGCTATAGCCTCTAGCGCTGAAAAGGTATTTGTGAGCAGAACCTCAGGAGTAGGAAGCATAGGGGTAATTGCAAGTCATATAGATCAAAGTGGATTTAATGAAAAATGTGGAATAAAATATACCACAGTATTTGCAGGAAGTAGAAAAAATGATTTAAATCCACATGAGCCAATGACGTCTGAAAGTCTGGAAAGCTTACAAAAAGAAGTAGACCGACTATATGAAATGTTTGTGCAGCTAATAGCGAGGAACAGAGGTCTTTCAATTGAAAAGATTCGATCAACGGAGGCAGGGCTATATTTTGGCGAGAGAGCAATAGAAATAGGTCTTGCAGATGGAATTACAATTCTTTCATCTATTAATAAAAACAGGAGTATTACTATGAATGAACAAACTACAACTGACCTAGAAACTGATAATTTAACTAAGTATCGTAATGAAGTTCTTGAATTAATACGTTTATGTAACTTATCACGAATGCCAGAGAAAATAGGAGAATTTATTGAGCAGGGCGTAAGTGTTGAGCAAGCCAGGGAAGTTTTAATGGAACTGCTAGCAGAGCGAACGAAGAAGACAGAAATACTGAGTGCAATACCACAGAATTCAGGAGAAGAGTTGATGATGGAGGTAGCAAGGACTAGAGCGCAATCAAGTATTTAAGTTTTTTTATAACCGCCGCGTACAACAATTACAAACATGGCGGTAAAACTAAAGGAGAAAATAAATGAGGAAATTTTATGAGTTGTATAATCGAACAAAATAATCTAGGTGACTTATTAAAGTATGAGGCATCAAGTCTATATTCAAGAGACCAAATAACGGTAGCCAAGGGACAAAATCTTAAACTTGGTACAGTTGTTGGTAGTGATAAGGATAACATGATTAAGATAATAAATCCAACTGCAACAGATGGTACACAAACAGCAATAGGTGCGATAGTAAGTGATGTAAATGCGACAGAAAATGCCAAAGCAGTAATCATTACACGTATAGCAATGCTAGCAGATCATGCAATTGTGTGGCCAACAGGTATCACTGAAGAGCAAAAAGCTGCAGCAATAAAGCAACTTGAAGGACGAGGGATCATTGTCCGCAAGGGAGTGTAACTTAAATTAATAAGGGGAAAAAAGAATGCAAAATCCATTTACAAATACAGCATTTAGCATGACGGCACTAACAAATGCGATGAATATATTGCCGATAAATTATGGACGTGTTGAAAATTTAAATTTGTTTCCAAGTAGGTCAGTAAGATTTAGACATATTACGATAGAAGAACACAACGGAGTGTTAAGTTTACTACCAACGCAAGTACCCGGAGCACCAGCAACAGTAGGAAAAAGAGGAAAAAGAAAGGTAAGAACATTTACGATTCCGCACATTCCGCATGATGATGTAGTGCTGCCAGAAGAAGTACAAGGAATAAGGGCATTTGGATCAGAGAGTGAACTTAAAGCGCTTGCAGATGTAATAACTGATCATTTGCAGCTAATGAGAAACAAACATGCAATAACATTAGAGCATTTGCGAATGGGAACGCTCAAAGGAATAATTTTAGATGCTGATGGGTCAGAATTATTAAATCTGTACAACGAATTTGAAATAACACCAAAAGTAGTAAATTTTGCCCTTGGAACAGCAACAACTGACGTAAAACGTAAGTGTCTGGAAGTACTCCGGCACATAGAAGATAATCTAAGTGGTGAATATATGACTGGAATTCATGCCTTGGTAAGCCCTGAGTTTTTTGATGCATTAAGTTCTCATGCTAAAGTAAAAGAAGCATATGAAAGATGGCAAGAAGGAGCAGCACTTCGAAATGATATGAGGTCAGGATTTACGTTCTGTGGCATAACATTTGAGGAATATAGAGGGCAAGCAACTGACCCTGAAGGAATCGTGAGAAGATTTATAGAAAGAGATACAGGGCACTGTTTTCCAGTAGGAACAGCAAGCACATTTACAACATATTTTGCACCAGCAGATTTTAATGAGACGGTAAATACTCTTGGACAGCCACTCTATGCAAAACAAGAGCCAAGAAGATTTGATAGAGGAACTGATTTACATACGCAGTCGAATCCATTGCCAATGTGCCATCGTCCGGGAGTTTTGGTAAAAATTAGTTCTAGTTGATGAATATAGGAAAATTATTGGAAGATTGTTTTGAGCATTTAGGAGTGGAAGCCACATATTGTAATAAAAATAAGGAGGGCATTCGTAGAATAAAAGTGCTAATTAAACGTCCTGAGACTACGTACTCTCTAGGTGCAGATGGAGCATTAACTCAGCAAATTGCTTCTATAGAAATACGTGATCAGGACGTTACTTCCTTTAGCATAGGTGATTATATCAAGATTGAAAAAAGGTTCTACAAGATTTTTGAACCACCGTTAAAAGATTCTTCGAGTGAAATATGGAAAATTGAGGCAATAGAAAATGTTTGATATTAAAATTAGTAACAATATTAATGAAATAGTCTACAATATTGACGAAAAAGAGCAGAAAGTAAAACTGGCAGCTATAAAAGCACTAAATAGAACAGCACTATGGTTAAAAGCGCAAGCAGCTAAGGAAATCAGTGAGGAAAAGAAGATAAAATTAAGTTTGATAAGAAAGAGATTAAGAATTTTTAAGGTGAAAACTAGCAGATTAGAAGTGTTAATTAGAGCAAATCTCTACGACATTAGAGCATCGACAATTGGCAAAATACAAAAAACAAGAAGAGGATCGAAAGTAGGAAAGCATGAGTTTATAGGAGGATTTGCAGCGGTTATGCCAAAAGGAAATAGCGGTATGTTTAAACGTGAAGGAAGAGTAGCATTGCCAATAAAGGAAGTTAAGTTGCCACTAGAACCTGAGGCTTCAAGGATAATAGGGAATCTTGTTAATTATGAAGTTGAAAAGGTATTTGAAAAATTCTTCCACCGCGAATTAAGTGACATTACACCTATATGAATTGGCAAGATTTACATCAAGCAATTTGCAGCACACTGAAGGAAGAAATACCGGCTATACAGACATGTGAAATTTATCCATCGATAAGGAAAGAATTATTAGCGCCAGCGTTATTTGTAGAGCTTGTGAGTTTAGAATCGGGAAAAGATCCAGGAACAGAAGAATTAGCACTGAAAGCAAGATTTGAAGCACGAATTGTGATTGATAGCACAATAGAAAATGCAGCTATTATTGTCAGAACATTAGCTGCTGAGGTGGCAAAAGTTGTAAACAAAAATACTTGGAACGTGAAAAATATTTCTCCTGCTGAATTTCTCTCTGCAGAGCCTGATGGATTTAGACCCGAATTAGATGCATATTTGGTGTGGATGGTTGATTGGAGTCATCAGCTTCATTTAGGTAAATCGATATGGACAGAAAATAAGATTAAGTCACATACGATTATAATAGGAGAAAATGTTAGAGAGTAATTTTGCTATTTCAGAGCTGCAAAGAAAGTTAGCAAACATTATACGAATAGGAGTTGTAAAAGAAGTAGATTATGAGAAAGCAAAAGTAAGAGTACAAATAGGAGAACTTTTAACAGATTATTTACCTTGGATAACAAGTAAAGCAGGAAAAGATAGAGATTGGTTTCCGCCAGATATCGATGAACAGGTTGTGATATTTTCTCCTTTTGGTGAACTATCATTAGGAGTGGTATTAGGAGGAATATATCAGGAAAAATACGCTGCACCAGAGAATAAAAAAGAAATAAACAGTATAAAATTTCAAGATGGGACGAGGTTGTTGTACGATAAAGATAAACATCATTTAGAGATTGAAGTAGTAGACAAAATAACACTGAAGGCTGGGGAATCGAGTATAGAAATGACAAAGAGCGAAATAAGCCTAAAAGCGAAAAGAATAAATCTAAATTGAGGAAAAGGTGAAGATAGTACATCTAGGAAATCAGTGCGGAGAAGCTATACCGCATTTCTGTATTAGTGGCAGTAACAATGTTTTTGTGAATGGTAAGCCAGTTTGCCGTAAAGGAGATAATTTTACAGAAGGAAGAGTATTAATTGAAGGATCAAAAACAGTTTTTGCCAATGGGTTTGGAGTGGGAAGAGTTGGTGATATGGTTTCTTGTGGTTCCAAGGTGATCAGTGGTAGCAATAGTACATTTGTAGGCTAAGAGTGAAAGGAATGAATAAAGAAACAGGTAAGGAATTAGAAGGAATAGAACATCTGAAACAATCAATAATTGATATACTGACCACTCCTATTAACAGTAGAGTAATGAGGAGAGATTATGGGTCAAGACTATTTGAATTAGTAGATAAGCCAATAAATAGAGATTTAACTTTGGAAATCTATTCAGCAGTAGCAGAAGCTTTGGAAAAATGGGAAAAGAGGTTTAAATTGGAAAAAGTAAAAATTACAGAAGTAAAAGAGGGAAAAGTAATTCTTGTACTTGAAGGTATTTATCTTCCAGAAGGCAAGTTCATAGATATTAGCGGAATAGTTGTTTAGAAATGCAGACATCTAATATTATTCAAAAACTAAGCTATGAGGAAATATTTTCGAGAATGAAGGAAGAGTTAGTGAAAAGTTTTACAGCATTAGTAGAAAGTGACCCAGCGATGAAGGTATTAGAAGTAGCAGCATGGAGGGAATTGTTACTAAGACAAAGAATAAACGAAGCTGTAAAAAGTAATTTACTTAAGTTTGCAATGGGAGAAGATCTTGATAATTTGGCTGAGTTTTACGGAGTAGAGAGGGAAAAAGAAGAAGATGATGAAAGATTTAGAAAGAGGGTAAAAGCAAAAATAAAAGGCTGGAGTACAGGAGGAAGTAAAGAGTATTATCGTTATCATGCACTGTCAGCAGATAGTAGAGTTCAAGATGCGTTAGTAGAATCGCCTACACCAGGTAAAGTGCAGATTTCAATCTTATCAACACAATTATCCACAACTGGCATGGTGTCAGAAGAGCTACTAGAAATTGTAAAAAAGCAGGTTATTAGAGATGATATAAGGGTTTTAACAGATACAGTAACAGTAATTGGTTGCAATATTACGGAAATAGATATTCACAGCAGAGTGAGCGTAAGTCCTGTAATATCAGAGGAAGAAATTAAGAAGCAGTTTATTAAGAAGTTTGAATTAGCAAAAAGATTAGGGTGGAGTGTAACAAGATCGTGGATAATAGCAAACCTATTTGTAGAGGGTGTAGAAAATGTGGAATTAATCGAGCCAAAAGAGGACGTTGTAGTACCAGGAAATGAGTGCGCTGCATTAAGAAATTTAAAGGTTGAGTAATGTTATTGCCACCAAATGCAACAAAACAGGAGAAAGAGCTAGTAGATGCGATAGATTATAAAGTAGATATCCAAAGAGGGTTTAAGTTCAACCTGAAAGAAGAAACATTGCCGTGGATAATAGAAGAATATGGTTTAGAAGAGATACTGCGCTGGGTAAAAGATAAAAGAAGAGCGATAGTAGAAGGAGTAAAATTTCAAAGACTGAGAGGAACATCTGCATCACTAAAAATAGCACTAAAATGGGCAAATATAGAAGATATTACAATTATCGAAGAACCACCTGGTAAACATTTTTTTGAACTGCAGATAGGGATAAGGGATGTTCCAAATAACTTTTTTGTAGATGCGGTTGTAGAGCTTGCAAAACTATCGTTACCAGCAAGATCGCGGCTAATGAGGATTTTCAATGATCACTATAACGTTGATAGGTTTATTTTAGATGAAAGTTTATTTGGAAGTTTGTTGTCAGACTACTCTGGTATAGAAGTTAAAAAAAATGGGCCAGTGTTATCGTTTGGAAGAATAAATTTTTTCAGTTCTAGAGGTCCGTTAGTAGAGATTGTAGACAACTATTTAAGAGAGCATTATGAACAAGCATTTAGTAATGACATATATCGGTTGAATGTGGCAGTGCTTGGGGAAACAGAGCCTCACACAAGGAATTACAAAGGCATCTATGAAAGAAATCATCAGTGGTATAACTTAAAAGCACTACATCCACTACCACAGAGCTTATTGCCAGAAATAAAGTTTACAAAAGCACAGATAGTATTATCAGACAGTTGGAGGTTAGGAGAAATAAACGCATGTTTTCCAGTTGGTAGTATAGAGGAAAGAGGGAATAAATTTGTATTGGGAAACGATACACTTTCAGGGCAACGTTGGAATTTAAAACACAAACCAATTTTAGAAAGGTTTAGCGTTACCCATGATTATAAAGTAGAAAATTATACTGATCAAAAGATCACAAAATATGTTTTAGCAGAACACAACATTTACTATAAAAACGACTTAGATTCAGAGCAAAAAGACTCAATACACGAATTAGAAAATCATATTTTAGTATTTTATCCGGGAGTACTGAAGTGGCATAAACATCGACATTTGCACAGAAGTTGGAAAGATAGTCGAATAATATCTCTAATAAGTTAAGTACTTATATTTGGATACTCATATATTATATTAATAATAGGTAAAAGTGTATGAAATAAAAAGAAAAAGACTTGCTTTCTCATGCTAAAAAGGACATAACTTGAATAGCAGCAGGTAAACATAAGAAATTTATCTAGCGCTAGAAAAGCTAATTTTGTGAGGTATGAAATGAGTTTTAGCAAGAGTAAGTTTTTTAAAGAAGTATCAAGTAACGGGTTTAAAAACATTAATAAAAGAAATGAAGAAGGAGAAACGATATTACACCAAGCAGTAGAAATCTCTGATTACAAAACAGTGAGATTATTAATAAAAAAAGGAGCAGAGGTAAATGCAAGAGATAAAAATGGTTATACACCTCTACACTGTGCAGTATTCGCAAAGAGTTTAGAAAATGTAAAAGTGCTGCTAAGGTCGGGAGCAGAAGTAAATGCCACTCAATATGTCACTGGATGTACGCCACTCCACTCTGCGTGCAAAATAGGAGGAGCAGGAGTTGAAATAATAAAAGAGCTGGTAAAGGCTGGAGCTGAAGTTAATCAACTGAATAAGTACGGTGCAACACCAATGTATTACATATGGGAAAGTGAAAAGTATTCTCTGTGTGATAGTAAAGAAAGTGAAAAGGCAAGTAAATTTTTGAGAGAAAAAGGTGGAGTAACAAAAAGTAGAGAACTGACCTGCTATGGAATAGAGAGGATAGTGGGAGAAATAGCAGACATGCTGAATGGGAGCTATATGCCGGAGCTAAAAATAATAGAGATAGAAGAAATAAGGAAGAGAGACAAATCGCTAATAAAGAAAGAATGTCAAAATTTAGCAAGCAAGATAATGAGCCAAGTGAACGAAATGATAGATGAGGTGGTGAGAAAGAAGGCCTCAAAGAGGGGTTAAAATTTAAAGAAAAGGTGAGGTAGATTATGAGTAAAAAAGAAAAAGAGGAGTCACTATTAGAGAACTCAAGTAAAAATATTTATGAAAGAGACGAGAATGGAAGAACAGTTCTACATTATGCAGTAGACGCAAAAACAGTGAGGTTATTAATCGAAAAAGGAGCGAATGTGAATGCAGCAGATGTAGAAGGATACACAGCACTGCACTTAGCGGTAACGGAGAAATATCTAGAAACCGTGAGAGAATTGATAAAATCAGGAGGGAATGTAAATGCTGAGGAATATGGAAGTAAATGCACTCCATTGCACCTTGCATGTATGGTGGGGAAAGTGGAAATAGTAAAAGAGTTAGTGGAAGCAGGGGCTGAAATAGAGCAAGCAGATAAATTTGGAATGACAGCGATGGATTATGCTAAAAATAGCAAAAAGATAACCGAGGTATTAAAGAAAGAAACAGACAGAATTGAAAAGCTATTTATGAAGGGCTAAAAATATGGAGAAAGAAATAGAAAAGAAAGTAATGAATTTAGAGAGAAAACCTTTGGGTGAGCTGAGAAAAATGTGGAAGAAGGTATTTGGGGAAGAGGCACCTAAACATTCAAAGAAATATCTGATACCGAGACTAGCATATAGAATGCAGGAAAAAGTATATGGAGAAATGTCAAGAAAAGGAGCAAAAAGACTAGAGTATCTGGCAGATCGGCTAGAGAAGGGAAAAAGAATAAGTAGCGATAAATTACCAGTAGAAGGGACAGAATTAATACTAGAGAGAGGAGACGAGACTCACGCGGTAAGGGTAACAGATAAGGGTTTAATCTACAGAGAAGAGTTTTATACGTCATTATCAGCAGTAGCCGGAAAAATAATGGGAATGAGCTACAACGGACCTTTATTATTCGGGATGCGTGATAAAAGTGGAAATTGAGGAGAGAGAATGCTAAAAGAGGTAAGGTGTGCGATATATACAAGAAAATCAAATGAGGATGGGCTAGAACAAAAGTTTAATAGCTTGGACGCGCAAAGGGTAGCATGTGAAAAGTACATAAAAAGCAGAGAGAGCTGGGTATCATTGGCAAAAAGGTACGATGATGGAGGCTTTTCAGGGAAAAATTTAGAAAGACCAGCGATAAAGGAGTTGTTTGAAGATGTAAAGGTGGGGGAAGTAGATTGTGTAGTAGTATATACATTAGACAGGCTATCAAGAGAAACAAAAGACAGCATCGAAGTAACGTCATTTTTTAGAAGGCATAGAGTAAATTTTGTAGCAGTAACGCAGATATTTGACAATAATACGCCAATGGGAAAGTTTGTACAAACAGTGTTATCAGGAGCAGCACAACTAGAAAGAGAAATGATAGTAGAGAGAGTAAAAAATAAAATAGCAACATCAAAAGAACAAGGACTATGGATGGGTGGAACTTTGCCGCTTGGGTATGATGTAAAAGATAAAGAATTAATAATAAATGAGAAAGAAGCAAAGTTGGTAAAACATATATTTGAGAGGTATATAGAGCTGAAGTCAATGGCAGAATTGGCAAGGGAGTTAAATAGCCAAGGTTACAGAACAAAATCAGATATCTTTAAAAAGGCGACGGTGAGAAGAATAATAACAAATCCAATATATATGGGAAAAATACGGCATTATGAGAAAGAGTATGAGGGAAAGCATGAAGCGATAATAGAAAAGGAAAAATGGCAAAAAGCACAAGAATTGATAAAGAATCAGCCATATAGAAAGGCGAAATACGAGGAAGCGCTACTTAAGGGAATAATTAAGTGCAAGAGCTGTGATGTAAATATGACACTAACGTACTCAAAAAAAGAGAATAAAAGGTATCGATATTATGTGTGCAACAATCATTTAAGGGGAAAGGGTTGTGAATCAGGAAGCCGAAATGTAATAGCCGGAGAAGTGGAAAAAGAAGTAATGAAGAGAGCGGAGCAGATATATGAAAAATGGGGAGAAAATGCGGAAGAATGGAAAAATTTAAGTTTTGGAAAGCAGAAAGAAGTAGTGAAAAAGTTAATAAAAGGAGTAATGGTGAGAGAGGATGGAATAGAGGTGAGTTCTGAATCAGAGGAAAAATTTATACCAATAAAGAAGAAAGGAAATAAATGCACGGTAGTAGAACCAGAAGGTAAAACAAACAATGCATTACTGAAAGCAGTGGTAAGAGCCCATCTGTGGAAACGGCAACTAGAAGAGGGAAAATACGAAAGTGTGAAGGAACTGAGCGTTAAAATTAATATAGGTACAAGAAGGGTACAACAAATTTTAAGGTTAAATTACCTAGCTCCAAAAATAAAGGAAGACATAGTAAAGGGAAGACAACCAAGAGGTTTGAAGTTAGCTGATTTAAGAGAAATACCAATGTTATGGAGTGAACAATTAGAGAAGTTTTACGGCTCAGCGTCGTAACGTTTATAAAAACAACATGAAAAAACATCGAAAAAAGTATGTGCCAGAAAATTAAAAAAGGTTATTGCAAAAGGAGCTACTACAAAGGGCCACACAAAAAGATGTTGAAATTGATATAGAAGAGCAAATAAATGTTACAAAATCAACTATGTAAAAATATCAATACAAGTGATGAAGATTTTAGCATATTAGGTGCAACAATGGTAGAAAATGATCCAATTTTAGCTGCATATTTTAATAGTAGACCTGGAGTGTAAAAGGCAGCTCAGCCAATTGTATGTTCCATATCCTCATTTTGTAGCCAGCTTAAAAACAATATAAAAGAGTATTCTTAGAAGACATTGGTACGAACTCCTTAATCTATAAATTACAGTAGTTTATATTTAAATAATAATCTTCAACTTTTTAGCAAATTAATCTACCTAGAAACTTCTCTCCTAGGATCAGAAGTCCTTCTTAACTCTTCACGTTCTGTCCATTTGTTGTTAGACTCGCTTATTACTTCAGGATGCATTAATCCACCGGATCTAGCAAAAACACCTCGGTCTATAGCTTCAATAACCGATAAACCTCCCAATAAGCAATTTTGTCCTATCTTTTCATAATTTTCTATTCCTTCATTGCAATCTTCTATTGCTTCATTATAACTGTCTATTTCATCGAGTAGAAGTAGGCCTTCTTCACTCACCTCTACTTTTATCCAATTTTTATTTTCTTCATGAGGGCATAATCTAACTTCTAATTCTCCCAAACTAGTATAGAAAGTTAATACTATACTGCTGCCTTCTGTAAGATCTGTATAATTCCTTATGCCATTTTCAGTTTTAATTTCTACTTCACTTCTACCGATCTTTACTATATTTCTTCCACACTTTATCTCTCCATCGGTTAGACCTAAATCCCTTACCCCATCTGTTATCTTTATAATGTCTATTTTACTATCTTTAGAATATTCTAAGTAAAAAACGGAGTTGTCTACTCTTGCATCTTTTAGCTCTCTATTGGTTGCACTTTTTGCGATTTCAATAAACTTATGAGAATTGCTAATATAATCTCTATAAGCTTTTTTTAGGTTAGTTTTATGCTCTTTAAATTCTGATGTCAGTGTGTTAGCATCAACTGTATTACCAAACACTGCCCCTTTTGATACTAATTGACATACTATATTACTAGCAACTTTAGGATTCTTTTCTAATTCACTGATTTTTTTCATCACATAATCGGTAAAAGTGTACTCATTACCTAAAAAAAAATCTTGTGAAGAAGAATAATTTAAACGTACACCAGACTTTATAGCATCATTTACAATCTCTTCAAGTTCAGCCATGTTTTGAGCTCGCAATACCTTATCAGAAAACTTATTTAATTTCTCCTTTTGATTTGAAGTTAAATTAACGAGTAATTTACTGGCCTGTCCTTCCTTTTGCTGACGATAAATATTTATACCATAATATAATGCTCCTGCTTCTAAAAATATCTTTCTTAACTCTTGAATAAGACCTTCATTGTCCCAAGAAAAACGATCAACATAAGAAAATACTTTTGATTCACCCATTCCTTGCCGAATATTTAGCACCACTTTTAGGTCTGAATCTCTTTTATGCTTACTTAAAAACTCCTTTAAATTTTTAGTGCAGTCTGAATCGAGTACAAGTAAGTCATACAATTCTGCATTTAACTTTTTCTGTTTATCAGTTAGAAATAATTCTTCTATATTATAGCAGAGTTTATTAGTTGCTATTTGTTGTGGAGTTCTCCCCTTTCTGCTTGTTATATTAGGGTTAGCTCCTTTCAGGAGAAGAGAGTTTGCATTATCGTAATGACCTTTAGCAGCAGCAAGGTATAGTGGTGTTTTTCCTTTATTATCTTGTATGTTAGGATCTGCGCCTGCTTCTAAGAGTAAATCTATAGCCTGATTTCCTGTGCGACGAAATCCACCAATATTTGCTCCTGCAATTGCATGCAATACTGTTGATTGAGATTCTCCTCTTCTTAGGTTAAGAATTACTTTTAAATCTTTATTGTTTTTATTATCATGTAAAAATTCTTCAAGGGGCTCAGTATTATCAAATGAACCACAGTTAGAAGCTAAACATTTTAGAGCACTAAGTAACCTTTTATTTAAATTTTTTTGACTTGGCGTAAGATCGTGATCTAGAGCAAACCAAACACAAATCTGTTCACTTAATCCAAGTTTGCTATCTATCAAAGATGATGGTTCATTATAATTTCTAACTGATGGTAAATCTCCTGAGTACCACATATCATTCATCAGTTCATTTAATAAATGCTCTTTAGATGATAAATGTTCTATAATGGATTCATATTCAATATCATATAGTTCTGGTTTGGATTTTGGTTTTAGTAAATTGATGATAGACTTTATCATCCCAGCAGACTCACCCATACTTACCCCTTAATCTAAGATATACAATATATTGTATGCAATATGTAACATTAAGTCAATAACCATAATCTTTTTACTACTCATATAATTAAGCTTTTGTTAAGTTTTTATGGTGAGTAATATAAGATCTTTAGACAATCAAGCAGTGTAGCATTTACCCTACAGTACGGCTTGTTGTCTGTTTTGAATTTGTTACTATCTCACACCAACTATTTTTTTTCTTTTCATTAGATAAGGTAATTTTTTCAGAAGATTGACGTAGTGTTTCATGTTTTTCAAAATATCCTCGTTTAATCGCATCATGTACTGAATATCCACCAAGTAAACAATTTTCTCCTATTTCTTCCTTATCTTTTAATTGATCAAGTTTCTTCTTGTCATCGTCACTTATCTTTACTTCAATTTTATTGTTGTCTTTATCACTAGAACGTAGATGAATACTAATCTTTCCTACTTCAGTAGTAAAAGACATTTCAATGCCACCTTCTAAAACGTCTGTATAATTTCTTTTTCCTCCTACATTTTCAACTCTTACTATACTCTTTCCAACATGAAATATATGATGTCTAAAACTTAAATCTTTCACTTTTGGATTATTTATAACTTTTGCAACCTCAACAGTGCTATCTTGCGAATATTTTACATAAAAATATCCATTATCCATTTCTACGTGTAAAGCTTTGCCTTGGGCACTACTGTTTATAATACCTTCATCTGCTACACTTTTTAGCTTGTTATCAATTTCTTCACATTCTGCAAAAATCTCATAACTGAACCCATAAGTTGCATACAATAACTTATCATCATAAAAGGAACTGCATTTTACTCTTCCACCTTTTAATAGTAAATTACTCATGATATTACGTATAATACCTATATTTTTATCATCTGATACACCCTCGTAGGCAGGAATATCTCTTATTCCCTTAGAAACTAAACTTGTTATAGTCTCACTATCGTCTGATAAACTCTCATAAGGTGGTAATCCCTTATGCTGTCGTATTCTATCAGGGATATTTCTTATTTCCTTAAAAATTAAACTTGTTATAGTATACTTATCATCGTTATATTTTGAATTGAGTCTTATCCCTTTTTGCAAATATTTATTTGTTATGCACTCTATACGCTCTAAAGCAGTGTTTGTAAAATTTTCATGCTTATCCCTATAACCTTGATCATTTTTTGTTACTACATCTTTTAACTCTTTACGAAATTCATCAATTAGACTTCTCTCACTTTCAGTCAGTAGTAGATCTAACTTAATTAAAGCAGAGTCTCTTGGACTAATAGGGTAATTTTTCCAATATAAATCACTATCATCAGTTTCACTCTGATACGACAATGTATGTTTTACACATGTGTCAACAGCCTCCCTAGTTTCATGTCTCTGATCAAGGTCATAACATTCCGAACGATTACTTATTCCTTGAACAAACAAACTATAATCATCTAAATCTGTTATGTCATCTTCAGGCGTTGGTCCCTCATTGCTATTACACTCAATTTTTGAATACCATGGCTCAGTATTTAATTCCTCTCCTAGCTTTTGTTCACTGATAGATTCTACAACATATTTTACTGACTCTGTAACCATACTACCTCCTAGCCTAGATATAGAATATATTATGTACAATATATAATATTGGTCAAGCTAATTTCAACACAATCTTTTTACTACTCATATTTTTGTTAAGTTTTTATGGTGAGTAACAATGGAGTATATAGAGAGGTTAAAAGTTGCTTATGACTCCAAATTTTAGCCAGTTTTACTATAGGTCAACAAAATTGAGAAGCACTAGCGATATTTAATATATAGGAATATGATGCTTTAAAGGAGTGCAAAAACTGCTGAAGCTTATACAGTAACCTGCGGAGCCACTTCAGCAGAATAAACAAACATATGCCAGTATTAGTAGAGAATTATTTATAAGTCAACTAACTTTTTAAAAAAATATTTTAGTGAAGATACCATGCTAGCTAGTGTTATAAAGAATTCAATTGTTTACTCCTTCAAAAAAGGGCGTATATTTGTGAGAACAAGTTGCGTAAAAATAGGGTTGTAAAAATAGAAATTTGAAATCTTTGCAACAAAGTTAGGTAAGTTAGTTCGTATGTAAATGTAGTAAAAGTAGGCTAATATAGCTGGTTTTAGGA
>NZ_CACTIU010000020.1:0-16618 GCF_902713635.1 Wolbachia endosymbiont of Cardiocondyla obscurior
AAATCCACACTATACGCCATTATAACTCAAATAGCTTATTATACCTTTATCATTTACTTTGGGAAGTACTATAGTTGCTAAAATTATAACTCTTAGTTTAATAATTTTAATCTAATAAGCTTTCAGGTTAATAAAATTAAATTATTTGAGTAAATACAATACTATGTTTTTATTTGTGGGTAATAGTAAGGCTTAAAGCAAAATGTAGTACGAACGGTAGGTGGATCTAAAAGATCGAATTACAATCCTGTATACAGCATTTTGCATTATTGTTTGATTATATTTATAGGTACAAAAATGGCTAGAATAATTTTCATGGGAGTAGATGTTTCCAAGGAAGCATTGGACATCTCAATTAATGGCAAGCATAAGCGCATAGCAAACGTGAGTGATGCTATATCTAAGTTTATAGAAACAAATATAGTCGATTTACCCATCAAGTTATGTGTAAGCTGGTGGCTATGAAAAGCTCATTATAAAATTGTTGCAAGATAACTGTCCATAAAGCTCACCCGAATCGGGTATATGCATTTGCCAAAGCTTGCAATCATTTTGCAAAAACTGACAAGTTAGATGCTAAATTACTGGAAAAATACGCTGAATTTGTCAGTAAAGACGGTGAAGTAAAAGGATGTATAATTTCACAAAAGCAAGAGGAATTAAAGGAGCTGGGGGCAGTTGAGCGTAATTTAAATGATGCAATTCATGCAAACAAGTGTCGCCTGCAAAGTGCGACGGGAAAAGCTAGAGAATACATAGAAAGACAGATAGGGTTTGCTGAAAAACAATTGAAAGAAATTAGGCAAGACATAGAAGACGCAATAGCTGAATTGAAAGGAAAAAATGAGCTTTTAATCAGCTATAAAGGTATTGGATCAAAGACGGCGAGCGTTCTACTGACAGAGGTGCCTGAGCTTGGTAGATTAGAGAATAGAGAAATTGCATGCTTAGTTGGAGTTGCACCTAAAACTAGTGAAAGTGGAAGAAAAGTTGGCAAAGCTCAAATCAAAGGAGGCAGGTTTTATGCAAGGAAAGCACTATACATGTCAGCTCTTGTTGCTATGCACCATAACAGAAAAATGAAAGCGTTTTATCAGCGTTTGGTTGATTCTGGCAAAGCTGCTAAGGTTGCATTAGTTGCTGTCATGAGAAAAATTATCGTTTGTTTAAATGCCATGATAAAAAATAACAACTTTTATCTTGACTCTTAAGACGGTAGATGACAGACCATTGATTGTATGGGTTCCATCTGTTATATATAATCTTTTTGAATACGAAGAAAACTGATGAATGAGTATGATATTACGGTTATAGGTAGCGGTCCTGGTGGTTATATAGCGGCAATTAGGGCGGCACAGCTTGGGTTTAAAACTGCAATTGTGGAAAAAGAAAAAAATTTAGGCGGTATATGCTTAAATTGGGGATGTATACCAACAAAATCACTGCTTAGAGCATCTGAGGTTTATAGGCTAATAAAAAGATCAAAAGAGTTTGGTATAGAAGTAAAGGGAGCGAATTTTGATATACAATCAATAGTGAAATACTCAAGAAACGTTGTTGATAAATTGTCAAGCGGTGTTGCATATTTGATGAAAAAAAATAATATCAAAGTTCATCAAGGTTTTGGTAAACTTGCAGGCAATGGTACTATAAAAGTCGTTAGCGATAAGGAAGAACAAGAAATTGTTTCCAAGCATATCATTTTAGCAACAGGCGTGAGGGCACGGAATCTGCCTGGAATAGAGGCAGATGGAGATTTAATATGGAATGCGCAGCACGCTATGACTCCAGAGAGATTACCAAAATCGCTACTAATTATAGGGTCTGGTGCAATTGGAATAGAATTTGCAAGTTTTTATAGTACTTTGGGTGTTGATGTAACAATCATAGAGATAAAGAGCACTATTTTGCCGCTGGAGGATAAGGACATTTCAGATTTAGCACAAGAAATATTCACAAAACAGGGGATAAAAATATATACAAACAGTAGCGTAAAAGCTCTTACTAAAAGTAAAGACTCTGCTCAAGTGCTACTAAGTAGTGGTGAAAGCAAAGAATTTGATAAGGTGATTGTTGCGGTTGGAATTCAAGCAAATATTGAAAATATAGGTTTAGAAAATACAAAAATTAAATTAAGCCCTTCTGGCTTTATTGAAACGAATGAATGGTATGAAACTAGTGAATCAAATGTGTATGCAATAGGTGATGTAGCTGGCCCACCATGTTTAGCACATAAAGCGAGCCATGAAGCCGTGATCTGCATTGAAAAGATTGCTGGTAAAAATGCTCATGCGTTAAAAAAAGAATGCATACCAAATTGCACTTATTCTCATCCACAAATAGCGAGCATCGGCCTTACTGAGGAACAGGCAATAAAAGGTGGGTATGATATAAAAATAGGAAAATTTCACTCTAACTTTAATGGTAAGTCTGTTGCACTCAGTGAAACTGAAGGGTTAGTGAAAACGATTATAGATAAAAAAACCGGAGAAATTCTGGGTAGCCACATGATAGGTGCAGAAGTAACGGAGTTAATTAGCAATTTTGCTCTTGCAAAGCAACTAGAAGGAACAGACTTCGACATAAAATCTACGATTTTTCCTCATCCAACCATTTCAGAGATGATACATGAATCAGTGCTTGCTGCAGATGTTAAATAGTTGAACTAACGTTCCATCGTTTTAGAGTTGTCAATGTCTTGAGTAGTAGTTTGATTAGGCACTTTAGTTTCAATAGATTGATTACCACCAGCATCAGAATTCTGTAACTCTTCTTTCAATCCCTTAGCTGCTTCTTTAACTTCAAGCTTTGCCTTTGGATGAAGATCTTCTGGGCCTTTTCCTTTAGTATCCAAACCTTGTTGTAGATTAGTGCTTTTCATTTTATTATGCTGCTCGTGCTCAGGTAGGTCAACGACCGAATTGAAAAGAATTTTTATTATATTTTTTAGCAGTTCTAAAAAACCTCCGCTTCTGCCTTCTCTTTGTTCTTGAGGTTTATTTTTCTCATTAGGTTCTTTTTTACTATTACTTTTAGGCATTTTTAACTCAACTATCATAACGCTTAATAAAATTCTACGTGCAAATTGTTAAATAACAGTTAACAATCTAGGATTTATTATTTACAGATGGATATTATTTTAGCAACAGGTGGCACAGGTGGGCATATCTTTCCGGCCATAGCTTTAGCAAAAGCACTAAAGACACAAGGATACAATTGCATATTATTCACTGATAAAAAAACAAATAAAAATACCGACATAGAAAGCTACACCTTACCATTACGTAGACCAAGCAGCAACAAATTTAAGTTTTTCCTTTTCTTGATATACAGCTCTATGTTAGCACTGTATCAAGTAAGAAAATTAAAACCAAAATCGGTCATTGGTTTTGGTAGCTATGCTTCTTTTCCAACTCTTCTTGCAGCAAGAGTTCTTTCTATACCTATAATTTTACATGAACAAAACACAGTTTTAGGGAGAGTAAATAGATTCTTTTTCAAGAGTGCAAAATTAATTGCAACCAGCTTTCCGGAGACTAAATATGCAGAGGGCAATAAATGTATTTTTACAGGAAATTTTGTTGATATAAAAGCACAGAGCCATTCTAGCACTGAGAAAATCCTAAATATATTGGTCATAGCAGGCAGCCAAGGTGCAAATTTTTTTGATGATGTAGTAAGCAGCGTAATTTGTGATTTACCTATTAAAATGAAAAAGAAAATTAGAGTGACGCAGCAATGTACGAAGAAAAATGTAAACAAGGTCAAAAGTCTATACAAAAGTGAAAAGATCGATTGTGAATTGAGTGAATTTTTTGATGATATGGAGAATAGACTGGCCAATGCTCACTTGGTAATTAGCAGAGCAGGAGCAACTTCAATAGCAGAGATCACTCTTGCTAGGCGTTCTGCTATATATATTCCTTACCCTTACTCAAAAGATAATCACCAATTTTATAACGCAAAATATATTGAAGACTCGAGAGCAGCTATAATAGTTAAGCAGAATAGTGAAGCAAAAAAAAATCTAACAGAGGTACTATTTGATCTATTAAATAATTCTCAAAAATTGCGTGATATGACCAATAGTACAGAAAAAACAGGGATAAAGAATGGGACTACTGAGTTTGTTAAGGTGATTGTTCACAGGTTTAGTTGATGGCTGCTTGCTTTTTCTTCAAACACATCCCAAAGATCTTTTTCTAGCGATATATTATACAATTTATTGATATGAACTACTCCCGTGGGTGAAGTTGTGTTAATTTCGAGCAGGAAGTCATCTATAATATCAATACCAACAAATATTAGCCCCCTTTTCTTTAATTCAGGACCAATTTTGTTACATATTTCATTGTCCCTATCGTTCATTTGAGCGGGTTCAAAACTTGCTCCAAGCCGCACATTTGTCCTGATCTCTCCACTGATTTTTGGAACTCGTTTCATTACTCCAATTGGTTGACCATAAAGTAGCAATATTCTTTTATCTTTATCTATGTTTTTACAAAATGATTGTGCAATCACAGGGCATTCGTATTTTGCTGTCATGAGATCCACTACTACTTGAATACTATTCTCGTCTTGTATTCTTATTACATCATTTCCGCCATAGCTATACAATGGCTTCAGGATAATATCTTTATAGTTGCGGTAAAAATCTCTAATCATTGATATATTTTCAGTAATCAAAGTTGGCGGAATTAGCTCTGGAAATAATGAAGTTATCAATTTTTCAGGACAATTTCTTATTTCTGTTGGATTGTTAATTACCAATGCGCTGGTTTTTTCTAAGATATAGGTTGTTGTAATGTAGCGCATATCAAAGGGTGGATCCTGTCTGATAAATATGATGTCCATTTCATTCAAGTTGATTGCTACATCCTCTTTAGAGATAAAACTAAAATCATCAACGTTGACTTTCTGAGCAAGAGCAATTGGATGGTTTAGCTTTAGTGCTAAATTGTTAGGAGCATAGACAAAAACTTCGTGCTTCCTCCTTTGTGCTTCCTTTATTAGCACGAATGTAGTGTCAGTTTCAAAATTTATATTTTCATCCATCTGAAAGGCAACTTTCATTTATGTTCTCTACCTATTGTCACAATTGTACAAATGTTATAATTTGAAAGCGATTTTTGCCTAATGGCGTAACTTACTGTACCTATATCGTACATAACTTACAACTTGTTTTACTCCCTTTATTTTTCTTGCAATTGCTATTACAGCTTTTAATTCCGCTTTATTTTGGGCTATACCCATCAAATAAACAACTCTATCAACCGTATTAACGCTATAATTAATTGACTTAATATTTCTTTTTCCCAGAAGTCTTGTTCTTATTTCCGCTGTTATCATGCCATCTACAGTGGTGTCTAGCATGGAAGCCATTTGAATTGGTATTACTCTTATTTCATTTATCACTTCTTTAATTTCTTTTTGCTGCCAAGCTATTTTTTCTGCTGTAAGTTGTTTTTCAGGAGTGTCAACACTTCCAATGAGCAATACTCTTCCTTCACTTACTTTAACCTTTATGGATGAAAATAGTCCATGCTTTAAGAGCACCTTATTAATTCTGATGACCATAGTTGTATCATCAATGATATTTCCCAAGGATTTGTCCTGCATTGTTATTGCTGTTGCTGCCGCTGTAGCCACCACACCACCTATTATAAGGGTTGTGCAACCACTTTGTGTAATCAAAAAAATTGCGAGTAAGAAGCTTGTTATTAATCTCATTATTGATTTTCAGGGTTTAGAGCTTTCATTAAGAAATGTTAATAAGCTTTTTTGATTGTGTAAATACCATAAATTAAGTAAGACTTTAAACCTTGAATATTTTTAATGGAATACCTATAATAGGGTACTGAAAATTTCTTGCGGATATGGCGGAATTGGTAGACGTGCCAGGTTTAGGTCCTGGTGAGCTTGCTCGTGGGGGTTCAAGTCCCTCTATCCGCACTTTAAAGTCATGTAACTTAGGTTTTAAGGGAAAATTTATAATCACTAAATACACTTTTGTTTGTGTAAAAACCTGTTCTTAAGGATTGTGTTTAACTTAAATTCTGGTAAAATGACTCTATTAAGATATGAATTAAAATGTTAATAAATGAATTATGATGTCTAATAATATACCTCAAAATACAGTCGAAGTAAGTAGCGTATATACCTACAAAGAGCTTAGTATAGATAAACTAAAGTATGAGTATGAAATCACAGTTGGTAGTGATTATATAAAACAAAAGGTAAATTCCAGGTTGCAAGAGATAGCAGAAAATGCAAAATCACCTGGATTTAGGGCTGGAAAGATGCCCTATGACCTTGTTGTTGCAAATTATAAAAACGAGGCTTTGGAATATGTGATAAATAATACAATTGATTATTGCTCAAGTGATTTGATGAAAAAAATTGAAGTCAAGTCTCACATTTATCCTAAGGTTGATGTTATATCATTACCAGATCTGGGCAAAGAAAATGAGGAGGGCAATTTTGTATACAAGCTATCTTTTGAGTCGATGCCTGAAGTACCGATGATAGATCTTGACAAAATAAACTTAAAGAAAATTGAAGCAAAGATTGAAGAGGAAGATATAAAAGAATTTATTGATTCTATCAAAACAAAGTTCCCCAATTTTGCCTCTGTTGATGATGCTTCTTATCAAGCGAAAGATGGGGATAAATTGATAATTGATTTTGAAGGGCGGATTAGGAATAAGCTCTTTCAAGGTGGAAGTAGCAAAGATTTTGCCGTTAATTTAGGGTCTGGCACATTTATTAATGGTTTTGAAGATCAATTAACTGGTATGAAAAAGGGAGAAACAAAGAACTTTAAGTTGAAATTTCCTGAAAATTACCAAGCCATTTCCCTTGCAGGACAGGAAGCTGATTTTTCTGTGCGAGTTAATGAGATTCAAATTGCCAAAGATTTTGAAAATGATGATGAAATAGCTAAGAGCATTGGGTTTAAAGATTATTCTTTGCTAATAAATCATGCAAAAAAAATGATTGGTGATCAGTGCACCGAAATGAGAAATCTCTTAATTAAAAAGGAGCTGTTTGATTATTTGGATGCTAATTATAGTTTTGATTTACCCACAGACATAGTAAAACAGGAGCAACAAAGAATGGAAGGAGAATTGGGTGCTCAAAATGATTCTCGTAAAGAAGCTGAAAAACGTGTAAAGCTTGCTATGTTATTTATGAAATTTAGTGCAGAACATAAAATATCATTAACTCAAAATGATGTTTTGAGTGTTATTGTAAATCAATATGTCAGTAAAGATGTGCAATTTGACAGAGTACTTAAGCATTTTGAATCAAATAAACAATTTCAAGAATTAGTTAGAGGGCAAGCGCTTGAGTATAAAGTGACAGATTATATAATAGAAAAAGTTAGTAAAGAAGAGCAGATTGTTTCTGTGAAAGAATTAAAGGAATTATTTGATAATATTTAATAGGAAAAGGTATGACTCTTATACCAATTGTAGTTGAACAAACTAGTCGCGGTGAGCGCGCTTATGACATATATTCAAGACTAGTGAAAGAAAGAATAATTTTTGTAACAGGTCCTATTGAAGACAATATGGCCAGTGTAATAGTAGCACAGCTTTTATTTTTAGAATCGGAAAATCCCGATAAAGACATTTGTATGTACATCAACTCACCAGGTGGTGTTGTAACTGCTGGTTTGTCGATCTACGATACAATGCAGTATATAAACCCAGACGTTTCAACTTTATGTATAGGTCAAGCTGCGTCTATGGGTTCTTTATTGCTTGCAGCTGGTACAAAAGGTAAGCGCTACTCTCTACCTCATTCAAGAATTATGATACATCAGCCATCTGGTGGTTATCATGGTCAAGCAACTGATATAGAAATACATGCTAATGAAATTTTGCGAGTTAAGAAAAAACTAAATCAAATTTATGAAAAACATACTGGAAATTCACTGAAGAAAATTGAAGGAATGATGGAAAGAGATAAATTCATGGATCCTGAAGAAGCAAGGAAAATTGGCTTAATTGACAGGGTGATAGCTGAGCGTACAGATATTGAAATTGAAAATACTAAAATTAAACAAAAGGTGGGTTAATGGATAATAATAATGATTTACACTACTGTTCTTTTTGCAACAAGGCGCAAGATGAAGTAGATAAATTGATTACTAACTCTTCGGATGGTTTAAAGGTGTTTATTTGTAATGAGTGCATAGAATTATCCCATAAAGCAATAAGTCAAAAGAAAGATAGATCTTTTAATTCAGATCGTATATCTGATATGAAGCTATTACTAAAGAAACCTGAGGATATAAAAAACTTTCTCAGCAAGCATGTTGTAGGTCAAGAACACGCGCAACACGTTTTATCTGTAGCTATGTATAACCATTGTCAATCCATGGTACAATTTCATGCTATAAGTGATATTGAAATCGAGAAGTCAAATATAATGCTTATTGGTCCCACTGGTTCTGGTAAGACTTTGCTAGCCAAAACACTTGCTAAAGTTTCAGATGTGCCATTTGCTATGGCTGATGCGACAACTTTAACTGAGGCAGGTTATGTGGGTGATGATGTAGAAAGCGTGTTGTCGCGTTTATTACAAGCTGCAAATTATGACGTTGCAAAAGCACAGCGTGGTATAGTGTTTATAGATGAAATAGACAAGATCACAAGAAAATCTGAAAGCACTTCAATAACCCGTGACGTTTCAGGTGAAGGGGTCCAGCAAGCTCTGCTTAAGATTATGGAGGGTACAGTTGCTTATGTTCCGCCACAAGGAGGGCGAAAACACCCACAACAAGAGTTTATACAAGTGGATACTAGTAACATACTGTTTATTTGTGGAGGAGCTTTTGAAGGCCTCGATAAAATTATTGAAGCGAGAAAAAAGGGAACGTCAGTTGGCTTTGGAGCAGATATAAGTCAGTCTAAAGAGCAAAAGAAAAAGAATGCTTTACATGATGTTCAACCTGAAGATTTAATCAAATTCGGTTTAATACCCGAATTTGTAGGGCGGGTTCCAATAACTGCTGTTTTAGATGAGCTGGATCATGAAGATTTAATACATGTGTTGACAGAGCCAAGGAATGCACTAATAAAACAGTACAAAGCATTGCTTGCGTTTAGCAAAGTAAACCTTGAGTTTTCAGATGAAGCAATATCAGCTATTGCTAAAAAGGCTATAAGCTACAAAACAGGTGCAAGAATGTTACGTGCTATCTTGGAGTCACTTTTGCTTGACATTATGTATACATCTGGAAACGGAGGCTTTGAAGGTAGCACTATAGTAATCACTAAGAAAATGGTAGAATTAGGAAAAGCAACGGTTAATCATAATAACAATGGCAATGTTATAACGGTTAATGATTAATTTGAGGCATATATTATGAACATTGAACGTGCTGTAAGCTCTAGTTTTACTGCATTGCCAGTATTACCTTTAAGAGATGTAGTAATTTTTCCAAATATAATGGTGCCTTTATTCATAGGCAGAGAAAAATCTGTTAATGCACTAGAGTATGCAATAAGTAGTAGTAATCACCAAAATGAGATTTTTCTTGTAGCACAGAAAGATGGCTCTGTTGATAATCCAGAGCCTGAAGATCTTTATGAAGTAGGTGTGTTAGCAAGCATTGTACAACCGTTAATAAAATTACCTGACAATGCAGTAAAAGTTATAATCCGGGGGATAAGAAGGGGAAGAGTTGTAGAATATATTAGCTCTCATACTTTATTACAAGCCAGGGTAGAGTTAGACAATTATTATAAAGAAGATGAAGACAATATTGATTTAGAAGCTTTAAGGCGGTCTGTTGTAGACGCGTTCGATAGCTGGTGTAAGCTAAACAAGAAAAATCAACCCGAGGTTGCCATTAACTCCATTGATCAAATCAAAGAAGTTGATCAACTTGTAGACACGGTAGCTTCACATTTAAATATAAAAGTATCAGATAAACAAAGTATACTTGAGGCTTATGACCCAGAAGAGCGTTTAAAAAAAGCTTTTGCTTTTATTGAGAGAGAAATGAGTATTTTGAACGCACAAAACCGTTTATATAAGACAATTAAATCGCAAGTTGAAAGCACTCAGAAAGTTTACTACCTTAACGAGCAATTGAAAGCTATACAGAAAGAATTAGGCGAATTTGAGAATGGTGATGAAGGGAATATACTCAATGAATTTGAAAAAAAGATAAATGAAACAAAGCTTTCTCAGGAAGCAAGAGAGAAAGCTATAACTGATTTGAAGAGATACAAGAAAATGAATCCCATTTCTCCTGAAGCTACAGTTATATCTAGTTACTTGCATTGGTTGCTTGAGTTGCCATGGGGAAAGTACAAAGATGCAAAAATTAACTTAAATGCAGCTAAGAAAATCTTAGATGAAAATCATTATGGCATAGAGAAAGTAAAAGATAGAATAATAGAATTTTTAGCGGTATTAAAAAGAGTAAAAGAGATAAAAGGTCCTATACTTTGCTTAGTTGGACCGCCAGGTGTTGGTAAAACTTCTTTAGCTAAGTCTATGGCAAGAGCAGTAGGAAGAGATTTTGTTCGCATAGCTCTTGGTGGTGTGCGTGATGAGTCTGAGATACGAGGGCATAGGAAAACTTATATTGGCTCAATGCCTGGTAAAATCATTCAACACATGAAAAAAGCTAATTCATGCAACCCGCTTTTTCTGCTTGATGAAATAGATAAGATGGGTTCTGATTCGCGTGGCGATCCTGCGTCTGCATTACTTGAGGTTTTAGATACTGAGCACAATAAACACTTTACGGATCATTACTTGGAAGTTGAGTTTGATCTTTCAAGTGTAATGTTTGTAGCTACGGCAAACAGCTTAAATTTACCACATCCTTTGCGTGATAGGATGGAAATTATACAATTGTCCGGGTATACTGAAGATGAAAAAATCAGTATTGCTACACACTACCTTATTCCGAAGTTAAAGAAGGAGCATGGTTTGTATCAGAAGGAATGGGACATAACTAATGAGGCGTTATACGAGTTGATACGTTTATATACACGTGAAAGTGGTGTGCGGAGTATGGAAAGGGAGCTTGCAAAGCTCATGAGAAAGGCAGTTAAAGAAATATTGACTGATAAAAATAAGAAAATATCCGTAGGGGTTGACAATTTACAAGATTATTTAGGGGTACGTAAATATACCTTTGGCATTGCGGAAAATGAGAGTTTAGTAGGAATAGTAACTGGGCTCGCCTATACTGAAACAGGTGGTGATATTTTGATGATAGAATCAGTCCTAATTCCGGGCAAGGGAGAAATAAAATACACAGGAAAGCTTGGAGAGGTTATGCAAGAATCTATAAAAGCTGCGTATAGTTATATTCGATCAAATTGTTTGTTTTTTGGTATAAAGCCCGAAAAATTCCAAAATAATGATATACATTTGCATGTACCTGAGGGTGCTGTACCAAAAGATGGCCCTTCTGCTGGCAGCGCGGTATGTACGTCTATTGTTTCTCTTATGACAAATATACCAGTTAACAAAAATGTTGCTATGACAGGCGAAGTGACATTGCGTGGTAGAGTTTTAGCTATCGGGGGCTTGAGAGAAAAATTGCTTGCAGCGCTCAGAGGATCAATCAAAACTGTGATTATACCAAGTGAAAATGAGAAAGATATGCAAGAGATTCCGGCAAGCATCAAAGAGGGGATCAACGTAGTTTTTGCTAAGAATATTGATGAAGTTATGAAAGTTGCTTTAATGCACCCTACTACTCCAATTGATGGTGATGATAATCAAAATAGTGTGCCTTCCTCTATAGAAAGTAAAGATGATACTTTTCCTATGTCGGAAACATTGAAGCATTAGATTAAAAAAATATTATACAATCTCCACTTCTTTTTTATCCGGCAAAAACCCACCAACTTGCGCATTCCATAGGGTCTTATACATTCCGTTTTTATCAAGAAGTTCCTGATGCGTGCCATCTTCTAAAATCTTACCTTGATCAAACACTAAAATGCGATCCATATGCAAAAGCGTAGATAGGCGGTGGGCTATTACTATTGTAGTTTTATCTTGCATCAACTCCCATAGAGATTCTTGAATATTACTTTCAGTCACAGAATCAAGCTGTGAAGTTGCTTCATCCAGAATTAATATAGGAGCATTTTTTAAGATAGCTCTGGCAATTGCGATACGTTGCCTTTGTCCACCAGAAAGTTTCACACCTCTTTCACCAACGAGTGAATCATAACCTTGGGGTAATTTTGAAATAAACTCATGAGCATGTGCTTTTTTTGCCGCTTCAATTACTTCATCATCGCTAGCATTTGTTTTTCCATAGCGAATATTCTCCATCAAAGTCCTATGAAAAAGCGATGGATCTTGTGGGATCATTGCGATTTTTGCACGCAAAGAATCCTGCGTAACATTACAAATATCTTGATCATCTATGAGAATTGCACCATCAGTTACATCGTAAAGCCTTAATATCAGGTTCACAAAAGTAGATTTACCACCACCTGAATAGCCAACAAGTCCTACCTTCTGTCCAGCTTTGATAGCGATTGATTTATTCTGGAAAAGAGGTTCGGTACCATCGTAATGGAATTTGACATTATTAAAAGTGATTTGCCCACTATTACATTTGAGAGAAACTGCATCAAGTTTATCCTGAATTTCGCAATGTATCATTAATGAAATTAAACTTTGCTTACATCTACCGACTGCTTTATTGAATTCATCGACCTCTGACATGGTGAACCACATCATATGTCCTGTTTCCATCGATAAACCTAATATTAAAGCAAAATCACCTATAGCCACTAAGTTTTTGCTGTAAAGATAAATTAGAAAACAAGCAGAAGAAGCCATCATAATGGCTATTAATCCTCCTTGTATGGAGTGCATGATAAATGAGTAAAAATGGGTTGCTGTATACGCTTTTTGCTGATTACACAAAAATGGAATCATTCTTGAATTTTCATAAGACTTTCTAGAAAAATTTCTGACATTACTTTGATTAGATAGAGAATCAACCAGCTCACCTATCACTATCGATTCTTCTTTAGCTTGAACATCAGACAGCGAAATAAGCTTTCGTGACATCATAATGCTTGCACTTGCAAAGAATATGAACCAGACAACCAATATGAAATAAAATATAGAATTTACAGAGTAAGCAGCTATAAAAGCAGCCAACAACAATGAAGCTCCTCTTAAGAAATTCGGTGCAACTCTGCTTATCAGAATTTCAATTCCATCTGCTAGATTAGTAATTTGTCTTGAAATTTTTCCTGATAAATTATCCTGATAAAATTTATTAGATTTTCCGAGTACATGATCCATCACTTTTCCAATGACACTATTAATAACAACAGGAATAAATCTACAGCGTATATAACCAATTCCTCTCCAAGTGAAATTATCAAATACGATAAAATTCACGACAATCAGGCTTGATGGTAATATTAAAATTGAAATATCTCCATTCTGCACATGTGGTAGAAGGTTGATGATGTTCTTAATCAGTATGCTGTTCAACGGTCCCCAAAATCCCGCAAAGATTGCAAGGGAAACAAAAATCGAGACCGATAATTTGTATGGTTTCAAAAAATGCCAGATGAAAGAATATAAAGTTTTAGGTAGCTGATGATTCATTTGAACACTCAATTTCTTCACCTTCCTTTCTATCTGGCAAAAACCCACCAACTTGCGCATCCCATAAGGATATGACTTGCTTTGTTGTTATGTCATTCATATTTTTTACTTATTCTATCTCCCAGTTTAATTCAAGTAGATGATAACAATCATATTATAATAGTCCTTTTCATGGAAACCTTTTCTGGTAGATTGCTTTCTAGAAAAACATTGGTCAAGGTGCCAACTGTGGTTTATAATAATATAAATTATATCATAGTTGATTTGCATTTATCAGAGCTGAGGTATGTTTTATCTTACAAATTTTTTGCCTATTTTACTGTTCCTCTTTCTTTTTGTAGGGAGTGGTATATATTTTACTGTTCTTGGCGTGTCAAATGCTTTTTATCAGTTATCTCCACTGGTAGCCATTGTTCCTGCCATAGCTCTGGGTTGGGTTTTATACAAGGGCAATACTGAAGAAAAAATGTATGCCTTTCTAGATGGGGTAAGAGATCGTAATATTATCACTATGTGCATCATTTTTTTACTTGCAGGTGCATTCAGTGAAGTAACTAAAGCAATCGGTAGTGCTGATGCCACAGTTAATTTGGCTCTTTCATTTATACCAACACAATTTTTACTCATAGGATTATTTTTTGTAGCAGCTTTCATCTCCACTGCTATTGGTACATCAATGGGCACCATTGCAACAATTGCTCCTATTGCAGTTGAACTGACACAAGCTGGGATTTCTCCTTCCTTAGGAGTGGCAACCGTTGTAGGAGGAGCAATGTTTGGCGACAATTTATCTATTATCTCTGATACTACAATTGCATCTGTGATGTCTCAAAAGGCTGATATAAAGAAAAAATTAAAACTGAATGCAAAAGTGGCACTAATTGCTTCTATATTCACAATAATTATATTATTTTATAGCTCAAGCAATAGTGCTGCTATTTCAGTTAAGGAGTATTCTTTATTGCTTGTGGCTCCTTACATCATACTTATATTGCTTGCAAACTTTGGAATCAATGTATTTACGGCATTGGTTTTAAGCATAACTTTTGCTGGAATTATTGGATTTATAAATAACAACAATCATGGTTTATTGTTTTTAAGCCAAAACATCACCAAAGGGTTTATGAGTATGCATGAAATTATGCTACTGTCATTGATGGTTGGCGGGCTTTCAGGACTGGTAGGTAAAAATTCTAAGGAGCTTGCAGATAAACTTTCATCTTGGGTTATGATACAACGTGGTGGACAAAAAACTGCGCAATTATTTATTGCAAAAATAGTCAGCATATTTGATATTTTACTTGCAAATAACACCATCGCTATAATTTTTAGTGGTGAAATTGCTAGAGATATTGCTAAGAAATATGAAATACCGCCTCACTATAGTGCAGCATGGCTAGGCATATTTTCTTGTGTATTTCAAGGATTAATACCGTATGGCGCTCAATTGCTTTTGGCTAGCACTATTGCTGGAGTTTCACCTTTGGCAGTCATGCCACACGTATACTATTGCTATGTTTTAGGTATTATTGCAGTGTTATATATTGTATTGAACAAAATTGAGAAAAAAGATTGTGCTTAATATACAAGACAACGCTCCGCTCTGTAGAAAATGGATGTTCTTGGCAGTATGTGCTCTTGCTTGCTCTGGGTTACTGTCAATAATTGTTATTTTTCTACGATTGCCTTTTATCTCCTCTCTTGTTCCTTCTGCACAATATATTTTTGATAATGCGCTGGTAATACACGTGAACTTGTCAATTTTGGTGTGGATGTGCTCTATAATATCTCTGCTCTTTGTCATAAACCTACAAAATACCAATAGTTGGTTTAACTTTTCATGGGTTCTATCAACCCTTTCGATGCTGCTCATGTTTGTATCTGCATTCGTTCCAAACACTGAAGTTATCAAAAGTAACTATATTCCCGTGTTACAAAACAAATTATTTTTGTTTGGACTCAGTTTGTTTATTGCCAGTATATTAGTAAATACAATGCTAGCATACACATCAAAAAAAGAGGTTTCATATCTCTCTGTTGGGCAAATTGGGCTAGTTATTATACTTGTATCGTCATTTCTTTGCTTTGTTTTAGCATACAATAATATGCCTCCAGGTCTATATCACTCAGATAATAATTTATTTTACGAATATCTCTTTTGGGGAGGCGGACATTTATTGCAGTTTGCTTTTACTCAAGGAATGTTTTTAGTCTATTTAATAATGCTAAGTTCCAATGATATTAGTCTAGCTTCAAGCAATAAAATTAATATTTTACCACTATTTATAAACACGATTTTAGCTGTAGGCGCACCGTTTGTATATTTTGTTTATCCAGTTGATAGTGCCAAGTTAATACAGTTTTTTACTTGGCATATGAGGATTGCTGGAGCAGTTTTGCCGTGCTTTTTGATAATATTAGTGTGCTACAACATCAGAACTTTTATTAATGATAAAAGCAACTATTTATTACATTCATTTTTGTTGTTCACTTATGGAGATGTGCTCGGAGTGTTGACTATTGAAGGTAATGTCACGATTCCTGCTCATTATCACGGTTCTGTAGTTGGGATCACTATAGCTTTTATGAATTTCATTTATTGGCTGTTACCCAAATTAAACTTTAAAGAGGTAAAAAACTCCATGGTAAGATTACAGATTTATGCCTACAGTGTAGGGCATTTTCTCCATATCACTGGCCTTGTGTGGCTTGGTGGATATGGTGCTTTAAGGAAGGTTGCAGATCTGCCAAGCATTTCGTCAATGTTAGCACGCACGTGCTTCATTATAGGTGGCGCTATATCAGTTGTTGGTGGAATGTTGTTCGTAATAATTGTGCTTTTACATCTGTTAAAAGGCAAAGCGCGTACCAACTGACCCATAGAAACAAAAAAAACTTCCTTGACAAACTCCGCCAGCCCCCTTATCATGAAACTGAAGCTATTTATTTATCTTCTCTGTACAGATTAAATGACAAAAAAACTCACGTATCTGGC
>NZ_CACTIU010000021.1:0-16366 GCF_902713635.1 Wolbachia endosymbiont of Cardiocondyla obscurior
AGATATGCTGTTTTGATTTGTGTGAAAATTATTGTTGACTTATGTGCAATTAGAGAACCTAAGTCACTTTAGCTATAATTCAGAATTGAGAGCTTTTAATAACTCTCTAACTCCCACTTAGGTCTTGGTGCAAAATTAAGTGGATCTATATAATTTTTCTGTAACCTTTCAATTCCTGTCCATCCAACCATAATTGCATTGTCTGTACATAGGTCGTTAGGGGGAAAAAATATGTTTAAGTTTATGTGTTGTTTTAATTTTTCTCTCAAGAAATTATTTGCTGCAACTCCGCCGGTAATCACAAAGTCATTGATTTTGATATTTAAAGATTCGGCCATAATAATCGCATTACTAACCCTGTCCAGCAGTATGTCACTAATACACTCTTGAAACGAAGCACATACATCACACACATCTTGCTCGCTCATTTTCAGTTCTTGCACTAAGTTTTTTACTGCTGTTTTAATTCCAGAAAACGAAAAGTTACATCCAGAACGTTTTATCATTGCCCTTGGCAGTTTGAATCTTGTGCCATTGCCTTTTTTAGCCAACTTTTCAATTAATGGGCCTCCTGGGTAGCTTAAACCCAGCATCTTAGCAACTTTATCAAATGCTTCTCCTAGTGAATCATCGAGCGTTTCTCCAAGTTTAATGTATTTACCTACATCCTGTGCAATTAAAAATTGACAGTGACCACCTGATATTAGTAGGACTAAAAATGGAAATTTTACCTCATGCAGTAACCTAATAACCAATGCATGCGCTTCTAAGTGATTCACTGCAATGAACGGTTTTTGTGCTACATGCGCAATTGCTTTAGCCATCATTGTACCAACTATTAATCCACCTATGAGTCCTGGTCCTGATGTTGCTGCAATTGCATTGAGGTCACAAAAGTTAAGGTTAGATTTTTCCACGGCGCTTTTTATTAGACCACTTAAATGCTTCATATGAGCACGTGAAGCTATTTCAGGGATCACCCCACCACGTTTTTTGTGTTCTGCTTGGGAGAGAATTTCGTGAGCAAGGACTTGCTTGTCACTATTTACAATCGCTACTGCAGTTTCGTCGCAGCTTGTTTCAACAGCTAAAATGGTTTTCATGTATATTCGAGCACTTTATTATCAAAACTATATCTTGAAACGCTGTAGAAGTTAACTGCAAAGTTAACTTCTACAGCTAAAAGATTTACCGACAACCGTCATCCCGCTGCTTGTTAGCGGGATCTATACCGCGAATGAATCTACAATCGTATGAACATTGCGCTATTGAGATGGAGCACTTTCTTGTTATTCCAGGTCTCCTCTCTCGTCATCCCAGTGCCCTGACTACTTGGATCCAGAAAAAAGAATGGTGTCATGAAAGTAGCTGACACTGATTCCTTTATGATGGTGTCATCCCAGTGTCACGCACTGGGATGACAGGAAGAGGAGACTGAGATGACAAATGTGAGTGCTGATGTAACAAATGTAAATGCTCGAATGACATCAATAGTTATATACATTTTATCACTAAACTAGACGTTCGTACAGTCGTGGAATGAATCGCGGGATGACGTAGGAAAACCTGCACTATAAGCTAATCATCATCTCCAAATATAGAGCTAATTTTTTTGCCCCCAGGAGAAAATTTATTAGTCCAACTGCTTTGCACTTTGGTTACGTCTTTAGTGGCAGTTTTATTGCTGTATTCCTTGATTTCCTTATCTATTCTCTCCATCATTTGTGAATCAAGGTAGCTCTTTTTCCATTGGCCAGTAGCAAGGAACACTTTGTTTAAGTCTTGAGTGCGGATTAAGTATTCTTTATCTTTAGGGTAAACCTCCTGCGCCCAAGCAAATAGCTCAAAATAGCGTGCAAATAATTCAGATGCACGTGATTTTGCAGTTTGATAAGCCTGTATCTCCTTAAATATAACTTGGCCGATAATTTTCTGCACAAGAATATTTGCTTGCTTTAGGTTCTGCTCAATATCCTGGTAAACTTTATGGAGAAATTCCTGTTCCAAACTTAAGTTCAGTTCATTTTCAACCATGTGTGAAAGTTCATGCACTATAATGTATGGGTTTGACTTCCTCAGTACAATAACATATCTATTTACACTGGAAGACCTGATTGTCTTACACACTCCCTCTTCCATATCCACTAATCCCTCTTGGTATATTTCAAATGAGAGCCTGTTTTGCTTTATTAGTGATAAAGTGAGGTTTAATGTGTTTCTAAACTTCTCAAATTGATAGAGATATTCGACATACCGTATTGCATTTTCACTGCTTCCTACTTGAGTTGCTTGTTTTATTAAATTCCTGATTAGCATACCTTATTATTAAAGGAATTCTTTTTATACTCAAGAATTGATTGGCTACAAAGTGTTTTTAGGAAGCCTGATTGCATAGCTAAAGTAATTCATGTTTACTGATAACCGTCATACCGCTGCTTGTCAGCGGGATCTATGGTGAGATACCGCGAATGAATCCATAGCTGTACGAACATTCATTTTTGAAGGTAAATTGCACAGCAAATGGTGTCATTCCAGTGCTCTTTTTTTGTCATCCCAGTCTGGGATCTATTTTGCATGTAACTCCAATTGTGTTTTGGCATAAAACGCGACACGTATTAGACTTATTTGCAAGCAAAGCTTGCTAGATCCAAGTAGTCAGGACACTGGAATGACACCATAGGGGCACTGCCGTCATAAAGGAACCAGTGTCAGCTACTTGGATGACAGCTAGCCTAACAACCGTCATCCCGCTGCTTGTTAGCGGGATCTAGAGATACCGCGGGGTTGTAAAGTAATTTTTTACATCTAATGCTCGGCCAGTGCCTGCATGATACCACGTATTATCTATACCAAGGTGTTCTGCTTGTAGATATTATACCAACAATCCACTATTTTTTTTATGTCTTGTGGTTTAGTTTCTGGACCTATACTGATTCTAATTGAACACTCTGCTTGCTCTTTTGTTGCCCCCATTGCAAGCAAAACATGGGAAGGCTCAACTTTTCCAGAAGAACATGCGGAGCCATTACTAACTGCAATATAATTCAAGTCAAAATGCATGAGCTGCACATCACTCTTTACTCCTGGCATATAAATAAAACTTGTGTTTGGCAGCCTCTTAGAGTTTTTACCGAAGATTCTTATGTCACTGACAAGATTTAATAATTCACACTCTAATTGATCGCGTAGCTCCTTTACTTCATCCATTTTTGATAGAAGATCTGGAATATTTTGCAGTGCAGCAGAAAGGCCTGCAATCGCAACAATATTTTCCGTACCACCACGAAATCCCTTCTCTTGTCCACCACCTATTATAATAGGTTCTATCGCAAGTTCTTTATTGAATATTAAAACTCCACTGCCTGCTACACCGCCAAATTTATGGGCGGATAAAGTGAGTAAATCCACTCCTAAATCTTCCATATTAACTTTAATTTTCCCAACACTTTGAGCAGTGTCAGTGTGGCAAATTGCTCCAAATTTGTGGGCTATTTCAGCTATTTCCTCAATAGGTTGAATAACTCCGGTTTCGTTATTTGCCATCATAACTGAAACTATTGCTTTGTTTCCTTTAAGTTCGCTTAGAATTTTTTCTAGCTCTAAAAAGTCAACAATGCCCTCCTGATTAACAGGTATTATATATGGATTACATGCAGAATTAAGAATTGAAGGATGCTCTATAGCTGAAATTATATGCAGGTAGCCTGCTATTCCTCTCATAACAAGGTTATTCGCTTCAGTTGCACCAGACGTAAAAACTATTTCTTTATCACTTGAGACGCCAATAGCACCACGTACGTTATCTCTTGCATCCTGAAGAATCTTCCTCGCTTCTTGTCCTCTCTTATGTAGTGATGATGGATTGAGCGTTTGTTTTGACAAGACCTCAAATATACTTTTTTTTACATTTTCACTAATTGGAGCAGTTGCATTGTAATCAGCATATACGCAACCACTATTTTCTAAAGAGAATGGACTCATCTGTCACTTAAATAAGTTTACCATCAACTATAGCCATAACTATGTACGTTAGCTTTAACACGATAAAAAATTTATTGCAAAAACAGCGAAATTAATACATAATTAATAACTCACGTCATTAATACCTGTCAAGCGGGTTCTTATTAGGGGTTACCATGGTTGAAGTTTTTTTGAATAATGCAACAAGAAAGATAGAAGGTGAATACCACCAAAGCAAAGATGCCAACGCGCCGGTTGTGCTGGTTTTACATCATCATCCTCAATATGGTGGTAATATGGATAGTAAAATTGTACATAGTACATATACGTCTTTTATCGATAACAATTTTTCTGCATTGAAGATTAACTTTCGTGGTGTGGGAAAATCTACCGGAACTTTTGATAAGGGTATAGGAGAATTAACTGACGCTGCGGTAGCCATTGATTGGCTTCAGGAACATAATCCTAGCAATGTTCCAATTTGGATCGCTGGTTTTTCTTTTGGAGCATGGGTGGCTATGCAGCTAACAATGCGCCGCCCTGAGATAGTGGGTTTTATTGCTCTTTCTCTTCCGGTAACTAAGTACGATTTTTCTTTTCTTTCTCCCTGTCCAGTTTCTGGGCTTATAATACAAAGCAGTAATGATACAATCTCAGAAGAAAGCGATGTAACAGAATTAGCAAAAAGGTTGATAAATTCAGTAAGAAGTGATCACATGAAATACCATATAATAGATGATACTAATCACTTTCTAAAGGATAAAGAAGAGGAAGTGACTCAAATCGTGGACAATTATATAAAACTGCGCTTGAATAGTGCAACTATTTCTTTTCAAAAGGTCAAAAAAGAGGTAAGGGTAAAAGAATATGCCTAATCTTTACAAACAAGAGAAATGAGTGTAGTAATATAAATGAAAAGGTTTTGTTATGTTTAAAAAGCTATTATTTTTTGTTTTAGCTGTGTTTATGTTATCGGGGTGTTCCCTAAGTAAACAGCGTAAGTTAAAAAGTCCGTGTATAAAAAGCAATGAAAGCATTTCATGCGAGTTGTACTCTGTTAATGATCATTGGTTAGATAAGTATAAGGCATAGAAATTGTGCTATTTTTCCTATTCACAACTTCACTAATGATCGATCTCTCAATTGGAAAATGCAGTCTGCCTTTTCTGCAAGGGGATGATTGTGTGTTACTATAAGCATAGAGCTGTTATTTTCCTTTACGTATGAATGTAGCAGTAAAAACACGTTAAAAGAATTTGTTGGATCTAAGTTTCCTGTTGGCTCATCTGCAAGTAAAAGCTTTGGAGAATTTACAATGCTTCTTGCAATTGCAACTCTCTGCCTTTCCCCACCCGAAACTTCAGATACCATGCTACTTGCTTTGTTTTCCAGACCAAATTTTTCCAACATTGCTTGCGAATTTTTTTTTGCTTCAGCTTTGCTTTTTCCTGCAATGAGTTGAGGAAGCATAATATTTTCCAACACCGATAACTCTTGTAACAAATAGTGAAATTGATAAACAAAACTAAGAAAATTTCTTCTTACATGAGTTTTATGCTTATTACTGGCTTGTGTGCAATTTATTCCATCTATCGTAACTATACCTGAAGTTGGCTTATCCAATAAGCCTGCGATTTGCAATATAGTTGTTTTCCCTGCACCTGAATTGCCAATCAGCGCTACTACTTGCCCTCTTGTAACACTTAAGTTGATATCCTTTACAACAGCAGAATTGTCCTTGAAGCTTTTATCTACAGAAGTTAGTTCTAGTGCTACATTACCACCCATGTTTAAAAGATCCAGAAGGCATCTAAGTTTTAGTAATAATTAAACAGAAAAACTGTTACCACAACCACATTGAGACTTAGCAAAGGCATTCTTTATTTGAAAACCAGAACCACTGAGATCCTCAGTATAATCTATAACTGAGTTATTTAAAAATTTTGCTGAACAATTATCAACCATTAATACAGGGTTTCCATTTTCATCATTAATTACTATATCTTTACCTTTTTCGCTAAAACTGGAGTGGCTTCTATAGTCCTCACTTTCTTCATAGTCATAGTCATCATCTTCGTCTTCGTCATCAAACTCATCATCGTAATCATCGTCTTCATCATCCAAAGATAGATTTTTATTCATTTGATCCATAAGAAAATTGTATTTGAAGCCAGAACATCCACCACCTGAAACTGCAACCCGTAAAATGGAACTCTTATCCCCTTCCTGCTCTGCAAGAGAGTGGATTTTTTTTAGTGCATTATCAGTTAAGTTGATGTTGTAATTTGTTGACATAGTAACCACCGTTTATTATTGATAACTTATTATAGTAGAAATTTTACATGTCAAACAATAATTTTCTATTAAATTATGCATGTTTTCCAAGCAAAACAAAAGGGAGATACTTCAAAGAGCCAGAAGATGAGAATCGCAGCTGCTTTCAGCGTGATAGGGACCGTATCATTCACTCTAATGCGTTTAGAAAGTTGGAGTACAAAACACAAGTTTTTATCAATTATGAGCACGACTACTATCGCACTCGGCTTACTCATAGCCTTGAAGTTGCACAAATTGCAAGGTCCATTGCGCGTAGACTTGGCTTAAATGAGGATATCACTGAATGCATAGCGCTCGCACATGATCTTGGTCATCCTCCATTTGGTCATGCAGGTGAAGATGCTCTAAAGAAATCAATTCAAGATTTGAATCTTGATAACGAGAAGTATGAGTTTGATCATAATGTTCAAGCTATAAGGATTTTAACTTATCTTGAACAAAAACATGCTGATTTTGATGGTATGAATCTAAGTTGGGAGGTGATTGAAGGAGTTGCAAAACATAACGGTCCCTTGCTTGGTCAAAACGCGGAGTCTTCTACAAGTAATCAGCTGTTATTAGAATACAACAAAAAATATGATCTAAAACTTGAAGAATTTTCAAGCATTGAAGCGCAAGTTGCTTCAATTGCCGATGATATTGCTTACAGTGTTCACGATCTTGATGATGCACTCAGGGCGAATTTAGTAACCATCGAAGATTTGCTGAATGTTCCTTTAATTGAAAAAATGTTTAAAGACATAAGGAGCAGATATTCAGAATTGCCTCAGAGCAAACTCATACATGAATCACTGAGTGGAACTATAGGAACTATGATAAGTGATGTTGTTTCTCAGACTGAAAGAAATATTGAAGATCACAAAATAAAAAGCGTAGAAGACGTAAGAAGTCTAAATAAAATGCTAGTCACATTTTCACCAGAAGTTGCGAATGCTACAAAAGAAATGAAAAGATTCAACATGGAGAAAATATACAGAAGCTATAAACTGAGTAGAACGATGAACAAAGCAAAACGCATAATACAGGAACTCTTTCAATGTTTTTATGAAAACCCAGGATTACTTCCCACAGAGTGGAGCAAACTCGCTTGTGAATCTCAGCGTTCAGTAATAATATGTGACTATATCTCAGGTATGACAGATAGATTTGCTATACACGAGCACAGAAGAATTTTTGATACCTCATACGAAATGACTTCTTTCTAATGACTGATGATCATTTCATGTCAATTGCATTAAGGCTTGCAGAAAAAAATCTTGGAAATGTTGCACCAAATCCTGCTGTCGGGTGTGTTATTGTAAAAGATGGTACAATTGTTAGTGAGGGATATACAGGGATTGGTGGGCGTCCGCATGCGGAGGTAGTCGCTTTGCAAAACGCTAAAGATTCAACTCATGGCGCAACTATATATATCACTCTTGAGCCATGTTGTCATCACGGAGTCACGGGGCCTTGCACTGCAAAAATCATAAAAGCTGGCATAAAAAGAGTAGTAATTGCAACTATTGACCCAGATAGTAGAGTTTCAGGCAGAGGCATGAAAGCTCTGAAAGAAGCAGGAATTGAAGTTGAGCAAGGTATTATGCAAAAAGAGGCAAAAGAACTGAATGTCGGTTTTTTCACCACTAAAGAATTACATAGACCATTTATAGCTTGCAAAGTCGCAACAACTCTTGACGGAAAAATCGCAACATTTACAGGCGATAGCAAATGGATAACAAGTGAAAATACGAGAAACTGGGTGCATGAGCTCAGAACGAAATATGATGCAATTATGATCGGCAGCAATACTCTTATTAATGATGATCCACTCTTAACTTGCAGATTACCAGGACTCGGAAGTAGATCGCCAATAAGGCTAATTATAGATAGTCAAGGGAGATTAAAGGAAGAGCATAACATTGCAAAGACTGCAGACAAAGTAATAACTTGGGTCATCACAAATAAAGAAGTAGAGAAAAAAATAAAAAACATTAACTACTTGAAAGTCAATTTAAACGATGCAGGCAAAGCCTACCTAAAGGACATGGCATCAAAACTTGTTTCAGAAATTGGTATAACAAGATTATTAGTTGAAGGTGGAGGAGTGTTAATCACAGAACTATTAAAGTGTAATTTAATCGACAGGTTGATAATATGCCGCAGTGGTAAAATTTTAGGCAATGATGCCACTCCTTTTGTAGGAGATTTAGGGATTCAATTCATTAACAACTGTTATCAGTTTAAAAAAACAAAGATAATAGAGTTTAGTGAGGATATAGTTGAGGTTTGGGATAGGTCGTCATAATCCTTACATACTCAAACAGTAAAAAAAAGGTATCCGTTCAGCGGAGCGGTAAAATAAAAAGTAGACAAGGAGTGCTAAAAACATAATATCACAAGTAGTATGTGTGGTAAATATGTCTGATCTACTAGCTAGTCTTCTCAAGCTCTGTGAAAGCTTTAAAATAGAGATAGAGCAACTAAAAGCAGAGATAAAGAGGTTAGAGATAGAAAACGAAAATTTTAGATCTGAGAATAAGGCGCTAAGAATCGAAAATGCTGAATTGAAAGAAAGACTAGGTCTGAATTCACAAAATTCATCGATACCGAGCTCAAAAGAGTTATACAAGCTAAAGAAGAAAAAGAAAAAAAGTGACAGGAAAATAGGGGCACAGATTGGGCATGAAGGAAAGTATCGCCCTAAAATGGAAGCAGATGAAGTGGTGAAAATAGAGTTCTTGCGAGTGCGGAGGAGAAATTGCGATATCGAAAGAGCCATACATTCATCAAAAAGTTGATTTGCCAGCTTATGTTGTGGAATACCAATGGCCGCTGTTGCAAGTGTGGAAAAAGAAAAAGTAGCAGGCTACCAGAAGGTGTTACTGCGGATACATTTGGTCCAAAAGTTAAGTCAACAATTGCGGCGCTGAGCGGATTTTACAAGAACTCGAAAAGAGAAGTAGCAAATATTATAAAAAATATTTTCAACCTGGACATCAGTGTTGGTAGCGTGTCAAATAGCGAGGCTAGAGTTGCAGAAAAATGCCAAGAAGCATATGAGCAAATCGAGCAAGAAGTAAGTAAAAGTGAAGTTCTGCATATCGATGAAACGAGCCATTATAACAAAGGTAAACTTGGTTGGTGCTGGATGTTTGCCAGTAATACAGCAAGTTTTATAAAATTGACAGAGTCAAGAGGAATGAAGGTTTTACAAAATAGTAAGTTCTGCAATCGCAATAGCTTACGACAGGTACGCAGCATACAACTACTTTGCCGATAAGAACAGGCAAATCTGTTGGGCACATTTATCAAGAGATTTTGAAAGATTAGCACATAGTTGAAGTTAAAGTTCTGGGCTGTTACTTAAGAAACGTAGCCACTGAATTATTTGCACTAAAAAAGGCCTTGCTAAAAAATGAGATAGATGTTTTTAGATTTACCAGACGTGCCAGAAAATTGCGAAAACGTACAAGGTATTACTTGAAGCCGTTTACCTGAAGCAATTGGAGCTTCTCGAGTTGCAAAAAATATTTTGAAATCTGAAAGAATGATGTGGAAATTTTTAGATGACCCAGAAAATATTCCGCTGACAAATAACCATGCTGAACGGCAAATACGGCATTATGTCGTTTATCGCAAAAATTCATATTTTACCCAATCGAAGCGGGGAACTTGAACGGATAATTTCATTATACTTGACATGGAAACAAATGGGCTTTCCAAAACCTCTTATCTATCATCTCTCACACCGCTTAGCTGAACGGATACAACCCAAGAAAGGTTTTTCTACGTCATACCGCCGCGGTATCTCAGCATAGATTCCGCTAACGAGTAGCGGAATGACGAATTTGTTGTTTTTCAAATTGTAGGTAAACCTAAGCCACTTTAGCTATATAGGGTCACAACAATAGATTTTTAAGATCGTTTACGGCCTTCTTAATATCTTCAGCCTTGAATATCGCCGATCCCGCAACTAAAATATCTGCACCTGCTTTTATTATATCAGCTGCGTTAAAAAAGTTAATTCCACCATCCACTGAAATTTGTGTTTTAAGGTTACGCTCTTGTATCATTTTTTTTATAGTAGATATCTTGTTCAACTGTGAATGAATAAATTCCTGCCCTCCAAAGCCAGGGTTGACTGTCATAATCAGCACAATATCTAGCTCATGTATTATATATTCAAGCACACTTGGGGAAGTTGAAGGAACAATTGAAACTCCAACTTGAATCGGTTTTTTTTCGTCGTTTACATTTTCGTATGACTTTATCTTTCTTATCAACCTCTCAAGGTGTATCTCTGCTTCTGCATGTACAGTGATAATATCAGCACCAGCATTTATAAAGCTTTCAATGTGGTTACTAGGAGATTTGACCATTAAATGCACATCAAAAGAAAGATTGCTGTATTTACGTATTGCAGAGACAACGCTAGAACCAATTGTAATATTTGGAACGAAATTCCCATCCATAACGTCTATGTGTATGTAATCTACACCTAAATCGCTAATTTTTCTTACTTCTTCTCCTAATTTTGCAAAGTCTGCTGAAAGTATAGAAGGTGCAATTTTAATACTCATGAGCTGCCTTTTTTACTAAAAAATAACTTATTTTTAAACTCTGTCACCCTAAACACCATCTGAGTAGCTAGAGACCGATATCGGTATGCCTATTTAACTAGATCTTAAATTAGATAAAAAAAGGTAGTCTTGATAAAACTTATTTACAGCAAGTTTTTTTACATTTGGACTTTCTGTTTGTTCTTTTTTGTACCCTAATTTATAGCTTATTGAATCCTTATATGAACTGATCGTTTTGTATGCTTTGTTCATCTCTCTAGGAAAGATGCCGTTAGCAATTACGACGCATAACCCTGTAGCTGTTGCAAAAGCTAGAGTGGTAAATGCTAGATTTTGTAAAAAATTTCTTCCACTAACTTTTTTTTCCTGTATATTAGCAGAGTGCTGTTTGTTTGACACTTCTTCTAGATATTCATGCCATATGTGATTGCAGTTCGTACATTTTACCTTTCTTCCAGACGCGCCAATTTGCTTAGAAGATACTAAGTAAGTTTTAGTACAACTATTACATTGTATTTTCATAGCACTTACATATAAAGTAGTAACAAGCTCAAATGATACAGAGCTACAAATTTAATATCAATATATATATAACAAATGGAAGGTTTGCAACTAAAAAAAACACAGAGTGAGATAGAAAATATTTGGAAAAATAGAGAAAAATTTAATGACTGTAATCTAAAGAAAACAGCAAGAATAGCAATTAAAGAGGTAATTGAGCTCCTTGATAGTGGCAAAATTAGAGTAGCAGAAAAGCTATCAAGTGGAGAATGGGTAGTACATAAGTGGATAAAGCAGGCAATATTATTACATTTTCTCACTGAAGAAAACAAAATAATAGACAATACCAATTGCTGGTTTGACAAGATCGGTAACAAGTTTAGTGAATGGAATGAGGAAAAATTTCGCCGGTTAAAAATTAGAGCAGTTCCTGGGTGTTTTGTTCGCCGATCTGCTTATATAGGTACAAATGTTGTTCTAATGCCAAGTTTTATCAACGTTGGTGCATATGTTGATTCAGGAACAATGATAGATGCCTGGTCAACAATTGGTAGCTGTGCGCAAATAGGAAAAAACTGTCATATTTCCGGTGGAGTGGGAATAGGTGGAGTTCTTGAGCCTATTCAAGCTTCACCTGTCATTATAGAAGATAATTGCTTTATTGGAGCACGTAGCGAAGTGGCCGAGGGTGTGGTAGTGAGAGAAGGATCAGTCCTTGGCATGGGTGTGTTTATTGGGGCATCAACAAAAATTATTGATAGAGAAACTGGCAAGGTATTTTATGGCAAAGTGCCGCCTTATTCTGTAGTGATACCAGGATCTATTCCATCTAAAAATAATATTTCAACCTATTGTGCAGTCATAGTAAAAAAAGTGGATGAAAAGACGAGATCGAAAATCTCTATAAATGAAATATTGAGGGATTAAACTATCTTACTCCTTGTCGTCACTTTTTTTATCATTATTACTAACCACAGTAATGGCATACGCGCATAACTCTGAGAAAGAGACTCCATTTTCTTGAGATAGTTTATATAATTTTTGTAGACTTTCTTTTACTTTATTAGGAATATTCCCTCCACGTTCTTTTACAAGCCAGGAATCTTGATGATGAATTGGATGAGCATCACTTTTTGGATTTCCTATGTATATTGCAAAAGGTGAACTTTGTCCTTTGAAGTCACATTGTACAGTAAATTTTTTTATAGATTCAGCCATCTAAAGACCTCTACTTTTCTTTTTGGTCGATTTTATAGCAGGTGGAAGAGGTGGTTTCTTTATAAAATCTTGTCTATTGACAACACTTTCTCTACCTTCCAAAGCTCGGCGAACATCAGCTCTGCTTAATTGCGACTCTTTTGCTACCTTCATTCCATGCTTTGCCATAATATTAGCATATGCTAGTACTTTTTTTACCAATGCTAGATCACCATCTAGCATTTGAACTAGCACTTGAAACACTTCCGCTAAAGTTAGCCCATCAGCATTTATAACCTTGTTTTCTATAAAATTGACAGCTTCTTCAAATTTGTATTCAATACTATCATCTTGAGGTATAAGGGCAACATAATCGGTGTTTTTGTCGTCCATAACTGAAGCACTATTACTCACAAACTTAAGTTTATACTATATATATAAATACTCTACTATTTTATATTATGGCACGCTATAGTTAAACATTTATTAATAACATGCTCACTTATATACACGAATTAATTGACAAAAGTCAAGGATCAATATCCATCAGTGATTTCATGAATGCCGTTTTGTACCATGAAAAATACGGCTATTATACAAGTAAATTACCGCTTGGTAAGGATGGTGATTTTACTACCGCACCTGAGATCAGCCAATTATTTGGTGAAGTAATTGCAGTTTGGATAATGCATACATGGGAAAAATTAGGAAAGCCATCAAAATTTTCTCTAGTTGAACTTGGGCCAGGCAAAGGAACACTCATTCACGATATAATAAGAGTCACTAAAAAATACAGCAGCTTTTTTAATTCAATGTTGATCCACTTAGTTGAAATAAGCCCTACTTTACGGAAGATACAAAAGGAAAAATTAAAAAGCTTAGATGTTAATTGGCACAAAAATATTGACAACCTACCAGAACAACCAACCATTTTTTTAGCAAATGAGTTCTTTGACGCTCTTCCGATAGATCAGTTTGTATATCGTGATGAGGGGTGGTATGAAAATAGGGTGACAAAACAAGATGATGGCAGTCTCTTGGTGTCATGCCAGTGCGTGACACTGGAATCCAGAAAAAAAGAATCATGGATTCCAGCGTCAGCTACTCAGATGACAAATGGAAAACTTTTTAATGGTGCAGTGATGGAAATATGTTCAGTTGGGGTTGAAATATTAAAAAAACTTGAGAAGAAGATATATAATAATAAAGGAGCTGCTTTGATTGTAGATTACGGTTATGTATACCCCGCATATAAGAGCACTTTGCAATCGATAAAACAACATAAGTATGCTAATTTTCTTGAGAATGTTGGTAATAGTGATATTACCGCACTTGTAAACTTTCAAGCATTAAAAGATTCATTAAAACACGTAGATTGCGAGATTTTAACTCAAAGAGAATTTTTATATCTTTTTGGCATAAAAGAAAGAACCCAGGCTTTAATGAAAAACGCAAGTGATGAACAAAAGAATAGGATCTTTAGTGAATTCTTAAGGTTGACTGAAAATATGGGCACTCTTTTTAAAGCAATACTATTGATATAGCTAACCCAAGAAAGGTTTCCCTACATCATACCGCCGCGATATCTCAGCATAGATTCCGCTAACGAGTAGCGGAATGACGAGCTTATTGTCATGCCGCCGCGAACCGTCATACCGCCGCGGTATCTCAGCCGCTAACAAAGCGGGATGACGAGCTTATCGTCATGCCGCCGCGAACCGTCATACCGCCACGAACTGTCATACCACCACGAACCGTCATACCGCGATTCATTCGCGGTATCTCTAGATCCCGCTAACAAGCAGCGGGATGACGGTTGTCTCCTAGCTGTCATCCCAGTACTGGTAGACTCAAATCACAATGCCCGTAAAGCTGCAACCCTGGAGGTACTGTTTCTCACCCACTGCAAATATTGCACGGTACTATCCACTTGGTCGTCGTGGCGCGTTTCTGGGAACATTAAAATCTCATACTCAAAATCATTTAGCCATACTGCTTGATGCGGCAAAATAATCCTGCCAGACTCTATCATCGGAGCAATCCGGTGGAATCGAGTGAGCTTACCATCATGTGGCACTATTTCGATAATGGGCAAATGACTGTTTGCCTTCAGCTCTTGTGCTAATTGCTGACCACTTGTTTTGGCTTCGATCAAAATCGCGTGTGGTGACCATCTTGCAGCTAGTGATAAAACTTGTTCTTTAAGCTTTGGATACTCAAGCTTTGCGCGATATACATCAAGTAAATAGAATTTATTATCTATTTTTGCCCAGGTGGTGCAGACACTAAAGTTGCTCATGTCGCTTGTTGAAACCGCAGTATCCCAACTTTGTGTTATATGCGAGAGATTATCAGGAAATTTTTTATAGCGTTTCAACCACTCTGGTTTAATTATACCACTTGAAAGCGGCAGAGGGTTTTGTTGATATTGAGCAGCAAAAGCGTAACTCCCAAGTTCAGCTTTTATTATCTCAACTTCTTCTTTTCCTCCATCGAGGGGATATAACAACTGACCTTCTTCTCTTGAATATAATATCCTTACAGGTGACGCTGGTTTATTATATAATCGCCTGGTCGCACAGTGCTGAGCTACTCGGATGATAGGAACGGGAGGTATTGGCTTTTTGATTGAATAAATAACCTGCTTATTTTCAGAAATCATTGGCAAACAAATATGATGCCATATGTTTTTTGGCTTGGAGAGAAGGTGTCCAGTTAAGTCCTCCTGGTGTAGCCTGTGCATTACAAGAACGATGACTCCTTTTTTTCTATCGTTCAGCCTGGTTACTAAAGTCTGATCAAACCAGTTTGTGGCACGCTTTCTAAGCGTTTCACTCAAAGCTTGAGCAGAACTGAGCGGATCGTCCACAATGATAAAATCACCACCTTCACCAGTTAGTGTTCCACCAACTGATGTTGCGATTCTGTATCCTCTCTGCACTGTTTGAAATTTATATTTGGTATTCTGGTCTTTGGATAGTTCTATCTCTGGAAATAGCGCTCTATACCAACTAGACTGCATCACGCACCTGGTGTCGAGCGAGTGCTTTTCGCTGAGCCGCTGAGAATAACTTGCAACTATTATTCTCGCAGTTGGTTGGTTTCCCAGTATCCATGCGGGCCACGCAACACTAGCGCACAGGGATTTCATTGAACGCGGAGGCATATTGAATATTATTCGTTTCACTTCACCAGCGCTCGCTGCTTCCAGCCTGTCTGCTATGACTTTTATATACTGATAATCGTTATACTCACACCCCGGCACTACCGTTTGAAAGCACAGTTCAATGAATTTTAGAAAGTTCATGATATAATGTTGAAACCAACGCGTGACGCTGGGATGACAAAAAAAGGAGCACTGGAATGACACCCTACTTAACCGTCATACCGCCGCGGTATCTCTTAACATAGATCCCGCTAACACGTAGCGGGATGACGAATTACTTAACCATCATTACACCGTCATACCGCGATTCATTCGCGGTATCTCTTAGCCGCTAACAAGCAGCGGGATGACGAATTACTTAACCATCATTACACCGTCATACCGCGATTCATTCGCGGTATCTCAAAGCATAGATCCCGCTAACACGTAGCGGGATGACGAGGTCATGCCACCGCGCGAACCGTCATACCGCGATTCATTCGCGGTATCTCTAGATCCCGCTAACACGTAGGGGAATGACGAGGTCATGCCGCCGCAAACCGTCATACCGCCGCGGTATCTCTTAGCCGCTAACACGTAGCGGGATGACGGTTGTCGTTTAGCTACAAACGTTAAGAAATTTACCAAATGAAAAAAAAGGCAA
>NZ_CACTIU010000022.1:0-16353 GCF_902713635.1 Wolbachia endosymbiont of Cardiocondyla obscurior
TTTAAAGCGGATAATAACCCCAGGGCTTCTTTTGCCTTTTTTTTCATTTGGTAAATTTCTTAATATTTATAGCTAAACAACAACCGTCATCCCGCTACGTGTTAGCGGCTAAGAGATACCGCGGCGGTATGACGTGTTGCTTGGGTCAGCTATAGTATTTCTTAAAATTAATAATAAATTTCTTGGCTAGCAAGAAGCTGTAAATTTTTTTGCGAGACCTAAGCCGGCTTTTGATATAGCTAAAGGTAAGGTCACTTACTTTCTGCTTAGCATATCCATCAAATCAGATTCTTTGAGTTTACTATGGTCAACTTTACTGAACTTATTTACCATAGAGCTCATTTGATTATACTGCTTAATTAGAAGATTAATGTCAGTTACAGTTGTTCCGGACCCCTTAGAAATTCTAAGTCTTCTTTTGCCATTTAAAATATCTGGATTTTGCCTTTCTTTTTCAGTCATTGAGTTTATGATGGCTATATATTTTTTCACTTTATTGTCATCTGGCACACTGCTACTTAGCTTTTTTGTAAATGAACTAGGAATGAATTTCATTATGTTGCTAATGCCATCCATTTTACTCAGAGTTTTTAACATTCCCACTAGGTCGTTTAGGTCGAATTTACCTTTTTTCACTTTCTTTTGTAACTTATCAATTTCTTCCTGACCAACAATCTCAGCAGCTTTTTCAACCAATGAGACAACATCACCCATGCTAAGTATTCTTTTTGCAATTCTATCTGGATAAAAATCATCGAGGTCACTTAATTTTTCACCACAAGCAATAAATTTAATTGGACAATCGGCGATCATTTTCATAGAAAGAGCAGCACCACCACGTGCATCACCATCAACACGGGTAAGAATAATGCCGGTTACACCTATTACCTCATTGAATGATTTGGCAATGTTGACCGCATCCTGGCCTATCATTGCGTCGGCTACTAAAATAACTTCTGCAGGTGAAGCTATTTCCTTTACGGCTTTCAACTCATTCATCATATTATTGTCAATATGAAGCCTGCCTGCAGTGTCTAGTATTAATACATCATAATTATCGTTCTTTGCTGCTGCCAGTGCCCTTTTTGTAATTGTAATGGGCTTCTCATCTATTACTACAGGTAAAGTTTGCACATCTATTTGTTTACCTAGCACTTCAAGTTGTTTCTGGGCAGCAGGCCTATAAATGTCTAAAGAGGCAAGCATCACTTTTTTCTTTTGCTTTTTTAGTTTTAAAGCAAGCTTTCCTGAGGTAGTTGTTTTACCTGCACCTTGTAAGCCCACCATCATAATCACAGCAGGGGGTTTAACTGCTAGATTTAAGTCACTTTTCTCTGATCCGAGAACTGCAACTAAATTATCCTGTACAATTTTAATTATCATTTGTGCTGGAGAAACACTTTTTATGACTTTTTCCCCAATCACTTTATCTTTAATGTCGTTGATGAATTTTTTTGCAACTTCAAGTGAAACGTCAGCTTCAATTAAGGCTATGCGTATTTCACGCATGGCAAGATTAAAATCATCTTCAGAAATGATTGACTTTCCTCTCAGTTTACTAAATACAGAATTTAAACTTTCAGTTAACGATTTAAACATAATAGCATTAGTAGAATACTCATTAAAAAGAGAGAAGAAGCTGAAACAAAACTCACTGAGTTATAACCCAGCACTTCTTTAAGTTTAGTAATATTATTAAAGTATAAACCAGTAAGTGGATTAGTCAAGTTTTGCACTACGCTGGCAAACATTTCTCTAGTTTTAGAGACTAACTGATTGAACAACAAGACAATATAGGATATGAAAGTTCTAAAAATCCAATCAACATCCATTTTAAAATTTACTCTCGGGTAAAATAACTTGCGTAAAGGAATAAACAATAAAGTGGTACATAGTAACAAATTAAATTGCGACAAAATATTTTTTGTGTTGTACACAAAATCGAAAATCGAAGGTTTATTGTAAATAGGTAAGTAAGGATTGCCAGCGATTACGCATATAAATGCTAAAATAATCATAGTCATTTTGCCTCCTCTCTCTGCTAAAGGTTTTGACTTACTTTTTGCAATAAATAGGTAATAAAGAAACTTTAGCCCCACGCTTAAATAAAGCAGCAAATTTAGAAGCTTATATAAATTTTTATACCCTTTTAAGGCAACAGTGTTCATTTCAATTTCAGCTGTGATATATGATTTACTGATAAATCCAACGGTTCCAGGAAATGCAGCCATTGTAAGTATTGCGATTATAGCACACATGCCTTCCACTGACATCAGTTTACCCACTCCATTAAAACTAATTGTTTTTGTTTGTGAAATAATCGAATTACTGACCACAAACAATAATGATTGATAAACAAGAGAGAAGATTATATGCAGTATCAAAATTGGTATTGCTTTTTCCGAAGGACTGAGCAAACTTCCTGCAATAATCAGCAAGCCCATTTGTCCTACAACGTTATAGCATAAAAATCTGCGAATATTTTGCTCAAGAGAAGCAAATATAATGCTGTAAATTGCAGTGATGGCGCCTACAAGCGCTAATATTTCAGTACAATCTTGCCATAGGTTATAAGTGTGTAAAAGCATCACTAAAAAAGAGACTTTAGTGGTAAATAAAGAGAGATATGTGGTGCCATGTAGCGATGCAGCAGGATATGCATCAACAACCCAAAATGAAAAAGGAAAACAAGCGCAGTTTATCAATAAACCCAAAATTATCAGGTTAGTGCTTTGAAGTGCCAATCCTGCTATTAATATAACTCCAACGAAAAAGTGTACACAAGCGTACCTTATTGCAGGTCCACTATCTCTACAGCTAGCTGCGATAATAAAAAATGCACTGATGGTCATTAATTCACAGAATATTATAACCAATATCATATGTTCAGATAAAACTGCATAAAGTGAACTAATAGTGTAAGCAGCAAAAGATAGCATCTCTGAAAAAGTCAAATTTTGTGCTGGTAGAACAGCTAAAAATGCAACTGATAAAAAAGATATTAGTATGGTACGAAAAGATAAATCAAAATCTAGAATTGGGAGAGACCAATTTACTGCAATGCTCAAATTTTCAGGTAATTTTAGGACTATAACTATTAATACAGTCAGTAGAAGTAACAGTGACGATTTATAAAGTTGCACAATAATTAAAACCAATATGGTTTATGCTATCTCAATATATGAATAAAATCAATTTGCATATTAACCACTAATTAAACTAATTATCATATAATTATATCAGAGTTTAGAGGGTTATAGAGAAACCGGTCAGATTAGGTTTTTAATCTAATCTGACCGATAGCTTTAATAGTGAGGTAAGCTTTAATATAGCACTCCTAATTCATAACGCTACACTCGTGCATAATTTATTTTTAATTTGTGCACGAGCGTTAGTAAATTATTTACTTTTTGAAATAAAATTTGGCATCACTTTAATATTGAGACTTAGTAAACCTCAGTAGGGCTGCCAGTTGGACCCATAAGAATTATTTGCTCGCCTTCTCTTAAGTGTCTGCATAAATTAGTGGAGCCGCCGATTTCCAGCACAATAGTGGAAATAATTCCTTTTTTTTTGTCTACTTCAGTGCCAGTCACAGCTATACCTTCCATAGCAAGGTTAGTTTTTCTGCTATTGGTTTCAAAATTTTGCAATCTAAAGAATTGCCCAGGCTTAAAATTCTTTGCCGCAAGTGGTGCTTTAATCACTATTTCTATCACTTTATCTGTTAAATATTGAACTTTTATGACTTTTGCAGCGAATTGCTCTTTGATTCTATTGAAGAATTCTTTGTTAGCCAGATCTTCAATGCTTGACCACGCATTTTTTTTCTGGCCCACAACATCACACACTGGAATGACAGAAACGAAGCTATTAACTCTATTCAAAAGCTGGGAAATAATAGGGTAGCCGTTCTTAGCACTTGCCATAGCTTTCACGACGCTACCGCTATACGAAGGGTGAAGATCACCAAAAAAGCTGATTGTTTTATTGCCTTGCTTATACACTAATATTCTATCTTTATTTTGCATTTTTGGAGAAAATATTGGATCTATTTCTTTTCCCAATGAATTCAATTGAGTAAAATACCCATTACTTAATTTAAAATGCTTTTTATCTTCTGTTGCAATAACTGTATTTGGCTCAGTACCTGCTGCTATAAAAATAGAACGTGCTTTTATACGTTTGATTTCGCCGGATTTTGTGTCTATCAGTTTTATTGACTCAGCATGGTTATATTTATCCGTCACAACTTCAACTGGCTCTAAGTTTTCAATAAAGTAAATTCCTTCTGACAGTGCATTTTGCACCTCTTCGCTATTTAATCGATAACTCGGTGAATCTTTTAGCTCTTTTCTATATATAACTTTCACTCCCCCGAGGCTCTGCATCAACTCTAATATTTTTATTTCTCTACTCTCTTTTTTTGCTAATTCTTGCTCTGCTTGGATCAACTTTGCATGCGATATGAGCCCATTCGCAATTTCGTGCTCTTCTTCTGTCCAATCTTTTTCAACACAGTCCTTTCCATACTTATCAACTAATATCTCATAACGAAGAAGAAATTTTTTTACTTGAATTGGATAATACGCTAAAGCTTCAGTGGCAGTGTCAATCGCAGTAAGCCCCGCACCTATGACAACTATCGGCATACGAACTTGCAGATTTGCTATAGAATCAAATTTAAGAGCGCCAGTCAGTTGTAACGACATCAGAAAATCAGATGCCATGCGTACTCCACGAGCTAGTATATTCTTTATTTTGATCATTCGTGGCTTGCCAGAGCCAAGTGCTAGGGCAATGTGATCAAAACCCAAGTTGAAAGCATCATCAACATTAATCGTGCCACCAAAACGAATGCCTCCATAAAGTGCGAAATTCTCACGTCTTTCCAGCAGTAATCTAATAATCTTTAAGTAATTCTTATCCCACCGAGAAGTAATGCCATATTCTGCCACCCCACCAAACCCATCTGCCATGCGTTCACTCAATTTTTCGTGTTTGAAATCTTTAATTAGCTGGAAATTATCGATCAAAGGTTCAATCTTTAGTCCATCAATGGCGATAACGTTATGCCCATCATTCAACAAATGATGAGCTAAATTAAAACCAGCAGGACCAAGGCCTACAACTAGAACATTTTTTCCAGTGTTTCCTCTTGGCAATGGACGCTGAAAATTTAAAGGATTCCAACGGCTGAGCAGAGAATATATTTCAAATCCGTACGGTAAACTGAGCACATCATCCAGAATCCTTGTTTCAATTGCTGGCACATTTACGGGTTCTTGTTTTTGATATATGCACGAATTCATGCAGTCATTGCATATTCTGTGCCCAGTGGCTGCACATAATGGGTTATCTATCATCACAATTGCAAGACTTGCTATGCTGTACCCTTCGCTTTTCACCAGATTCATTTCTGATATTTTCTGCTCTAGTGGGCAGCCATGCAGCTCAACTCTAAGTGGAGACTTTTTGAAAGTGTTGTCATCATTGATTAGCCCCTTTGAGCAGCTGTCCTTACTTTGCTTATGACAAAATATGCAGTAGTGAGCATTATCTAGTGCTTTATTCAAACTCACCTTTTTGCTTGTTAGATCAAAACCATATCGTCTTTTTACTTCATTTGAATACAGCACTTCAACTTTGTCTACTTCTTTTTTAGAAAATAGTATGAGGTTTTCGTGGTCGATTTTTTTATGAATACTGAATAATATACTCTGTTTATTTTTTACTCTCCACACTGCATATTGTGCCGCAAGTTCTATTTCCTCTTTGTGATTTTCTTTATCTTCAAACCAATGCATCACCTGCTCAGCGAAATTTTTTTCTGTTGTTGGCAAAGTGAGAAAATGACTTAGTTTGTTAGTAATATCTATATTCGCCACATTAGTGTATTTCTTCAATGCATAGCGTTGGACAAATAACCTTTTGCATTTATATATTACAGCAAAGTCGTTGTGCTTTTTCTTTAGCTCTTCTATTCCTTTTTCAATATTGAAAAGTTTTGCAATAAATCCATCAAGTAAGTACGAAAGGTCTATTATTAACTGACTATCTGTCATCCAAGTAGCTGACCGTCCTTCTTGTTTTCTAGATCCCAGTGTCAAGCACTGGGATGACGGAGGGTGACACTGGGATGATGGGAGGTGACACTGGGATGACATCGAAGAAGAAGCTGCTTTTTCTCTTGCTTCAATTAATGAACAAAACAAGCTCTCATCACATGATTTAATATAATTCAAAAATGTCTCATCTAATTTTATTAATCCATTGCGAGTATATAGATTCGAAAATGAGATTTTGAAATTCAGCTTCATTGCTATACTATAAAGTGTACATGCTGTTTCTTACAGATGAAGATTTTATTTATTTTGCAGTACTGCTGAGATTGTTGCTTCTGCAACTTTTTCTTCGCTAACAGATGCAATACACCTAAATTTGTGTACACCTAAACACACACTTTGAATGTTAGCTTGAAGAATCAATGTGTCCCCTGGAGTAACTGGCTTTCTGAATTTTGCATTTTCAATTGATCTCAAGTAAACAACTTTATTTTCTATTGTTTCTTTACCTAGAACACATATAGCAGATGCCTGAGCTAGAGATTCAATTATCAAAACTCCTGGCATTATTGGATGACCAGGGAAGTGGCCAATAAAAAATGGCTCATTGAAAGTCACATTTTTGATTGCTTTTATACTTTTACCAGGATCACACTCTATAACTCTATCTACTAAGAGAAACGGATAAGAATGTGGCAATATTTTTATAATATCACTGATATTAAATTGCATAATCCTACTCAATGCTTTGTAAAGCAAATTCAGGTATTTCCTTGTTTACATTTTTTAGTACCACATCTGATAAATCAACTTCGTCCATAGAGTATAAAACTTGATTCTTTTTTGAAATAAATAGTACTAAATCTATGTTGTTTTTTTCTGCCGTTCTTTTAGCAACTTCTTTTATTTTATTAAAGACACTCTCTACTGCGTCTCTATAGCTTTCTTCTAAATGTAACATTTTTTTAGCGTAATTATCTCTAACGTTTACAGTGTGCTTATTAAACTGTTCTGTCTTTTCCTTTTTTGCTTCTTCTGACAAAAGTTCAAATTCTTCTTTTGATGGCTTAAGTTTTTCTAACTCATTTTCAAATTCTTGTTGTAATCTAGAATTCTGCTCCTTTATTTGTTGTTGTATATTTTGCAGAGCAAGAGATTCATTGATGACTTTGTCACTATCAATAATGGCAGCCTTTGTGTTCTGAGGTTGATATCCTACAAACTTATACCCCACAAATAAGGAAATAATTAAGGCAATAACTGATATAAATAACTGTATATATTTCATTCAAATCCCCGCTTCAATAGAAAATTTAACATTTGGTGATGGTATTATATCATAAGATTCCTTTACTAAAGGAAACCCGAAATCCAATCTAAGTCTACCAAAAGGAGAAAGCATTGAAAAGCCAAAACCTGGTGACACTCTCACAAGCTTGCTATCGTAGTATTTCCCTTCATACTTCTTATTTTTATCATCTAAGCCGAAAAGTGTTGCATAGTCAACAAATAATGAGCCTTTGATACCAGCATAGTCATATAGTTTTGGTAGTGGGAAATCTACTTGCTGTGTTAGATTAAAATAAGTTTTGCCTCCCAATGAGCTTTTATTTTTGTCTTCTGCTCTTGGTCCAATGCCAGAAAGGTCAAACCCTCTAATCTCATTACCCCCTTTAAAAAAGTGCTGGCCAATGTTTAGATCTTCATCGGTATAAGAAAAAATATGACCTGCTGCCATCTTAAAGCGTAGCGTTATATCATCGTCAATTTTGCTTAATATAGGGTGCGTATAAAAAGATAAGAATTCAGATTTTAGGAAATTCACGTTTCCTCCCAATCCTGAAATATCCTGACTTAAGCGCAGTAAATACCCTTCTTTTGGAGCATATAGATTATCCAGTTTATTATATGCCAACGTGTATCCCACTGATGAAATCTGATGTTTACCTTTTCGGTCCAGTATTATTTCAGAGATATCGGTGTCTTGTCCACCCTTATTATCCATGTGTATATGATTATACTTATAAGAATAGCGAAGGGAATTAGTTAAGTTCTCTGTGACTTTATATGATAACTTTGTAAAAAATCCCATATCGCAACTATCAAAAGTAGTGTTTGGTTTATCTTGTTTTTCATAAAATACACCCATGCCTAGTGACGTATCAGAATCGTTAAAATTATTTTCAACAAACTCTAAATCAGTAGAAAATACGTATTGACTTTTTTCAAGAGCAAAAGAGAGCTCTTTTCCAGTACCAAATAAATTACGGTCTTTGAGGTCAATTTTAATCAATGCTCCACCAGGAAGAGACACACCTCCTCCCAAATACAACGAAGTAGTGTTTTTTTCTTTAACACTTAAGTCAAGATTTACTGCATTATCATTAACTGCATAACTATTTACTTTCACTGTTTCAAAAAAATCACTACTCATTAGTTTTTTACGTGACTTTTGAATCTCAGATATATTGTACGCATCACCTTCTGCTACACTTAGCTTACTTCTGATCACTTTATCTAAAGTGCGATCGTTACCATCAATTGTAATTTGATTTATATAAATCTTTTTACCCGGCAGCACTCTGTAGGTTACATCTACAACATTGTCACGTTGTGCATACTCTGGATTAACTTTTGCAAATATATATCCTTTCTCATTTAAATATTTGTTTATTTTTTCTACTGTATTATTAATTTTAACTCTATTAAATATCTTATCGTTTTCCTCTGTTATAAAATCCAATATTTCTTCTTTTAGGCTCAAATCCTGAATTTCAGTTTCAATATTAACCTCATTATTTCCAAATAAATACTGCTGTCCTTCGTCAATCAAAAAAGTTAACTCTGTTTGATTGTTATTATCAACCTCAACAATTGGTTGAATGTTATTTTGAATATATCCTTTAGATGAATAAAAATGATCGAGCAATTCTGTGTTAATCAATAGATATTGCGGTGAATAATGATTTCCGCCTTTAAAAATAGCTCTAAATAACTTACTAAATATGTCATTACTATGTCTTTTGATAACTTGCTCTAGCTCATTTTCAGAAAAGTTTTTATTGCCTATAAATCTTATATCCTTAATTTTAGAGGTTTTGCCTTCTTTTATTTTAAAAATTAGATTGACCCTATTGCCATCAAGCTTATTCAGGTCATATTCAATTTTAACACCAATCTTACCGTTATTTCTATAAGTAGTGACTAAATTCACTAAATCGTTTTGCAATTTTGTTTCAGTTAAAATAGTTAGCGACTTTGATTGAATCACATTACTTAGCAGCTCTTTGCTGTTAAATAACTTATTGCCTTTTAACACTACCTTGTTAATCAGTGGATTTTCTTGAATTTTTATTACTAAATTTTTTTTATCATCTATGTAAGCATTAACACTAGCAAATAACTTTGTTTTATATAGATCTTTTATAATTGAGTCTATATCATCGTCGTTTATATAATCACCAGATTTTAGTTTTATATAGAACCCTATTGTCTGGTTGCTTACCCTCTCATTACCAATACATTTGACATCTTTCACCTGCACTTTTTCCGCAGTTCCTAAAGCAACAAGCAGGGCAGGAAAAGAAATAAAAACCACTACCAGTATATAAAATAGCTTTTTCATATTTTATTTCAAAAAAGATCCCTAATATCATTTGACATTCCAGTTGCCATAAGCAAAAACAACACTAAAGCACCAAAAATAGCTGCATATTTTTGACATTTCAAGCTTAAATCCCTACGTATAACCGCTTCTATGATATAATGAAATAAATGCCCACCATCTAGCAGTGGTATTGGCAGCAAGTTAATTGCAGCTAAATTAGCTGAAATAATTGCCATGAAATACACAACCATAACGAACCCCTTTTTAGCTGATTGCCCTGAATACTTTGCGATTTTTATTGGCCCACCTATTTCATTGATACTCCTTTTACCAACAATAATGTGAAAGAGAGCTTTGATCGTTAAGCACATAGTGTGGTAAGTTTCACTTACTGATAAGCTCACAGCCCCAAGAAAAGACGACTGCTTTAATGTATTGACTGAAATAATCCCTATAGTTTCTCTTTCTATTGTGTTGCCAAAAACGTCTTTGTCCTTGATTATTAATGGAGTTAAACTGGTCCTGTGCTTCTCATTATTTCTGCTATACTCAATCTCCATTCTTATTTTAGGATTCGACATTATCACACGTGAAATATCTTCAAAGTATTTTATTTTATGCTCATTGATTTGTGTAATAGTGTCACCTGGCAACAAACCAGCTTGCTTAGCTGCACTACCTTCGATTACATTTTCAATCACCGGTGGAGTGCGATAATAACCTGCTATGCTAAAAAATATTGTAAAAGCTATAACAGCAAATACCATGTTTGCAAAAGGCCCTGCAAAAACTACTGCTGCTTTTTTATGACGCGGTTTTGTATGAAATGAATACAATTTTTCTTCTTCCGTTAATTCTTGTTGATCAGCTGGGACACTCGCTGCATTAGTATCTCCTAGCATTTTAACATAACCACCCAATGGAACAGCGCTTAATTTCCATCTAGTTCCAGACTTATCGTTAAAACCAAAAATTTCAGGACCAAAACCTATGGAAAAAGATTCAACTTTAACTTTGCATGCTTTGGCAACAACATAATGCCCATATTCATGCACGAATACTATGACAGAAATTATTAAAGAAAATGATAAAAAATAATATATTCCATCGCTAAATTGATGGATAAGATTAGAAATTAATTCCACCTGTATATTTAGATCTTAACAAAATGTTAAGTATATTAAAATGCGCCTCGCTTGACAAGTATTTAGTTTAACTTTTAAATTAAAAAAAGTTTAATTGTAATGACAGATACCTCACTACTCAGAAGAAAATTAATATATAGAAGCTGGCATAGGGGTTGCAAAGAAACCGATATACTTTTAGGGCATTTCGCATTGAAATATCTTGATAAATTTTCCTTAAGCGAACTAATCGAATACGAAAAAATAGTTGATCTTGATGATTACGAATTATATTGTTACATAACTCGTAAGACAAACCTCCCTCCTGGCTTGAATAGTCAGATAGTCAATTTAATTGCTTGCTTTATTGAAGCTAATCCTTTATGCACTCAAGATTAGTGATAATCTTATTTACCTTATCTAGTACCTCAGTATATTCTATTCTTTTCTCGTTTCTATACTTTTCGCGCTCTTGATTTACTTCATCTAATCGCTTTGTTAATTCTAAAATTTTATCCTCAAGAATTAGTGCTGCAAGTAAGAAATTTAATGCATCCGAACCCTTACCTCCAGTTTTTTGAGATACAGAACTAACTAACTTGTCAAAACTATTAGCAAGGCGTAATAAATGATTCCCCTTCCCACTTTCGCAAGATATTTTATATGTGTTATTACGTATAACTATTTCTACTACTTGCATATGGTGCTAAAAATTTCTATCGTACAGTATAAACTCAAACCCCTACTTTCATCTTATTTATGGTATAAATTTTTATTCATTTATCAAATCAGATAATTTTTTACTGCTACGAAAATATGTTTTAAAGTATTGATTCTTTGTAAACTTCTGTAACATTAAATGGCTTGTTTCTTTCAAGTTATAACTTCTAACTGAAAAAGAACCAAACCCCCTAATTTCAACTCTATTATGATGTTTCAATGTGCTTGAAAGTATCCCAAAAAATCTATCAACTATAGCTGCTATAACAATCTTATCTAAAAAAGGATGTCTTTTTGCTACCCTCGCTATTATATCAGACTTTGTTGCCATTTATATGAAGCCAAAATAAGTAAACCTTATCACTTAGCAGATAATGCTATGTTATATTCTTCAACACCCAATACTTCAACTTCTATTTTTTCTGATATAGAGAATTTTTTATTCTCTGGTAAATGCTCTTGATCTATTAGAAGGGTTACATCGTTCTCAACTTCAACGACTAGTCCATTATCTTCTCTCTTACCTACAATAACCTGTATTTTATCACCTACCTTAACTTTCTTTATCAGTTCTTCAAGAGGATCATACTCTATTTGTTTTATTCCAAGATAAATTCTTGCCCGATTCACGTTAGCCCTTATTACTTTTGCTTCTATTTTATCACCTACATTATACTTCTTTATCTCATCTGAACCATTTTTAGACCAACTAAAATCTTTCACATATATTGTCCCTTCTACGTTCTCATCTATTTCAGAATCACCGAAAGCAACAGATACATATGAGCCGGTATTATTCTTCACTTCACCAGAAACAATAGAACCAGGAGGATATTTATTGATAAATACTTGCCAAGGGTTGTCTACACACCTTTTCATGCTTAAACTCATCCTACTCTTAGCAATGTCAATACTGAGAATTTTTACATATACTTCTTGTCCCCTTGTTACGAGACTACTAACTGGTAAATTACTCTTAACCCAAGTTATTTCTGACGAGTGCACTAAACCTTCAATTCCAGGTCTAAGCTCAACAAATAATCCATAATCTTCTATGCTTGTTACATAACCCTTATGCACACTATCAACTGGATATTTTGACTCTGCATCTTGCCAAGGGCTATCTTCTAGCTGCTTCACACCCAAGGAAATTTTAGCATTTTCCTTATCTATTTTTATAATTTTAACTTTTATAGTCTGACCACAAGTAAAAACTGCAGACGGATGACTTACCCTACTCCAAGAGATATCTGTAATATGTAACAATCCATCTATAACTCCCACTACATCTGATTCATGAATACCGACAAATACACCGTAATGAGTGATACTTTTTATTTTCCCTTCTATTATATCGCCTTCATTTAAAGATTCTAAAAATTTAATTTTTTCACCAGCGTGCAATTTTTCTAACACCAGCTTTCTTGATACTACAATATTGCCCTGCTTCTTATCCATTTTAAGCACGATGAACTTTTGTTCAGTTTCAATAAGGTGCTTCGCATCTTTTACTTGCTTCAAATCCACATGACTCAGCGGTAAAAAAGCGCTTATTCCGTCACCAAGATCAACAATAAAGCCACATTTAATTGAGCGTTTAATAACTCCGCTTACTTCAGCCCTTGTAACTGTATCTTCTTCCAACTTATTCCATTTTTCGTCCCTAATTGCTTTTTCACGACTAAGAACAACATTACCATGATAATCTTCAATTCTTTCCACATAAACTCTGATTTTCGAGCCAATAATGACCTCATCATTACAACCGAGTTCCTTGATCAGAATTCTCCCGTCAGATTTTAAACCAATATCAACCACAACGTCGTTAGGGTTTATTCTTGTAATTACACCTTCTACCACATCTCCTTCTTTAATTTTGTTAACAAAAGAATCTTCAAACAAGGTATTATCTTGATCCTCAAATTGGCCTTGACATATCTCTTCTATAAATTTGTTTGATGATAGCTTTCTGATAGTAACCGGTAGATTTACGACTGGATTATTATTATTCATACCTTTAACTTAAACTTTATTAGAACTCATATATTATATAATATTAACAATTATTGACAAGTAATTTTTCATTAACTCATTTCGAGAATTGTTTAAGCTATATAAAATATAGTGAGAAAATTATATATGTATCAAGAATATGCTATTTAAGAATAGCAAGTGGATTAGATCGTTCTCCAGAAGGTCCAGGCTAAAACCTGATGTTGATGAAATATTGGAAAAATATTCTATTCAAAACAGCAAGGAATCTATAGAGAAAATTGTAAATTCACAAAAAAGAATATGGGTAGAAATAGGCTTTGGCAACGGTGAAAATATGCTTTACCAGGTGCTCAATGAACCTGATCTATTATTTATAGGATGTGAGCCCTACTTAAAGGGGGTTTCTCGCTTGCTAACAAACATAGAAATACAGAACATAAAAAATATTTTAATGTGGACAGAAGATGCAAGAGAATTGATTGCAAATTTTCCTGATAACAGTGTTGAAAGATTCTTTATTCTCTTTCCAGATCCATGGCCAAAAAGAAGTCACAATAAAAGACGATTAATTAATACGGAATTTTTAAATTTATTAGCAAAAAAAATACTTATAACAGGGGAAATATTCATTGCAACCGATCATCAGGACTATGCAGAGTGGATAGCATCACATATAAAGCAGTGTAACTCTTTAATCTATAGGGAAGACGATTTCACAAGTTATACTCTTACAAAATACCACAGAAGAGCGCTCAAAGATCAGCGTAAAGTGAGGTTCTTTAAAGTAAGTGTTATTAATAATTTGCAGACTATGGATCAATAGAGTTTTTGCATATCTCTTTTACGTTAACTATAGATTAAAAATAATAAAAAAAGAGGGAGAAATAGAGTAAATTCCTTTAACTACTTCTCCTTATGAAGGAATAGACTTCTTGCATAACCCAAACTAAGTAGGAAAAAGGTATCATCCAAGTAGCCCCTTTCTCGTCATGCCGCCGCGGCGCTAACACGTAGCGGGATGATGAGGCTTATCGTCATGCCACCGCGAACCGTCATACTGTCACGGTATCTCTTAGCCGCTAACAAGTAGCGGGATGACGGTTGTCAGGTTAGCTGTTATCCCAGTTTTTGACACTGGGATGACAACGAAGGGCTACTTGGATGACAGGGAAGGATGCTGGAATGAAGGTTTTTCAAATTGTCGATAAACCTAAATCTATAATAACTATTTGCCTTTTTTCTAGGTTATGCAAGAAGTCTACTGAATAACAGTAAGATTTTTCAATCCTGTTCCACAGCAAATTTTAGTGCCATGTGAGTAGTTATGGTGCTGTTAACAGTCAAAATAACAAAAACTAAGATGGTGATTAGTAGTGTATAAATATTCAAGGATAAATTTTCAAATTGAGTTAGCATTTTAAAATACACAAAGGTTGGCATTATCATTGGCAAAACAAGAATTTGCGATACTCCTGATGCTAAGTTGTTTCGACCAATCATCAATGCATTTCCAGTAGCTGAAATATTAATGATTATCAGCGTATTAAATAATAAAGACACTCCAACTGCTATTGAGTGTTCAATACTATTGCCTAGAATTGCAAAGCTGAATATGGAAGAAATTACTGAAATCGGTAACCCAAATAATAACCAGTGAGCGAAAATTTTATAAGCAACTATAAGCCTAGAAGAGAGTGGCTGTACAAAGATTTGCTCTAATATTCCATCATGATAATCAGATGTAAACAAATTATTTGTAGAAATCTGCAAAACAAATGTAGCACATATCCATGTTAATGTTAACATAACTTCTTGTTTATTGTTGTTTTTAAGTGTAAATGAAGATAAACTTAACATTATGATAAAAATACATACTATATAGGTAAAGTTCTTATCATCTATTACTAATTTTTTTACTGAGTCGATCATACTAGGCTTTTAAATGTTTATTATAAATTATAGTGTTTACTTTGAGGTAGTATAATTTTTTGTTCATAAATTATATAGGTTTTATTATTTTTTTGATAATGCAATTATGGAAAAGTTACCAAAAATAAAGTCACCAGAAGATTACACTCCTTCAGAAGATGAAGAATATATGAGCGTAAAACAACTGGAATACTTCAGCTTAAAGTTACAATCAATACTCGCTGAGTTAGAGAAACAAGAACTAGAAGATAATAGTATTGATACATACTATTCTGATGAAGATAGTGGAAACGAGGAATTAATCAAGCGTCGAAAAGATAGAAAAGAAAAAATTAAGGAGGCGTTAGAAAAAATAAAATTAGGCACTTATGGTTACTGCGATGGAACAGGAGAAGAAATAGGAGTCGAAAGACTTAAAGCTAATCCGCTTGCTATATATTGTATTGAAGAGCAAGAGAGAGTAGAAAAAGAAAAGAACGTGTACAACATTAACGATTAATTTACACATAAGTGGTGAGCCCATTGGACTTCAAGAGGAGCAAGAGGCGCTGAAGTATGTTATGCTATAAAGAAAGTGGAAAATTGGACATTCTCAACTTGACTCCTGCAGATTAAAAATTAAGTTGTATCCGTTCAGGCAATGGCGTCAACTTAAGGAAAAATATCAGCGATAGTGTATAAAATTTCTCTCTAAATTTTTTATCATTAAATTATCCAAAGAGTGCAAGGGACAGCACTTTTGTTTCTGTTTTATTTCAACAAAGAAGTCTAAAATGTGTCCTTTTTAGGTGAAATATGCAAAAAGGAAAAAACCTTATTCTACAAATTAAAAATATAATATACTCGAAAACTTTTCAGAAAATCCATTGTGTTGAGTTTTACACGAACAAGCTTTTTCGACAGTATTTTCTAT
>NZ_CACTIU010000023.1:0-15360 GCF_902713635.1 Wolbachia endosymbiont of Cardiocondyla obscurior
TGGCGAAAGCAAATACAATAGCTTCACTATCATGATAAGGGCGCTGGCGAAGGGTGTCAAGTAAGTTTTTTCGTTTCTATTCCCAATAAAAGTTCGTTATATGGTTATGCAAGAAGTTTAATACTCATAGTTTCAAGCATATACTGAAATATTTCATTAGCTATAGCAACATCTTGGCGTGGGGCTTTGCCGTGTTCTATAAACACAGAGATTGCATAGCGCGGGTTATGGTAAGGGCCATAGGCGATAAATAACTTATGACTTTCGCCCTTAGAGTTTATCTCTGGTGTACCGGTTTTACCGGCAATTTGTATACCGCTTAGCCCTTTCTTATAGGTTCCAGTTTTAGAATTCACCACATCAAACATAGCTTTTCGAACTATGCTAAGATGCTCACAATCCACATCAATATCGGGAAAATCTTGTATCGTTTCATTCATCTTAATGCGGGGAATTACCTCTTTTCCTGTTGCAATCCTCGCTGCAAGAACTGCAAGCTGTAGTGGTGTTGTAAGTATATACCCTTGTCCTATAACTAAGTTGATAGTGTCACCTAAATACCACTGCGAATATAGCTTTCGTGTACGCCAATCTCTATCTGGCAACAACCCTGGAGCTTCTTCTTTAAACGTTCCAATCAGTGGCCCACTTCCAATACCAAATTTTCTGGCCATTTCCACCAGAGAGTCTACACTTATTTTTTTCCCTATATTATAAAAGTAAGTGTTGCATGATAATGCCATTGCCTCATTTAAAGATACATACCCATGGACTTTGCTTTTCAGACAACGAAATTTCCGCTCACCTATTTTCATATAGCCCTTGCACGAGAATTTCTCTTCTGGTGTTATTATCCCGTCTTTTAAAGCTGCAAGCGCAACTATTACTTTAAATATTGAACCAGGTGGAATTTGATATGATAACGCACGATTCACGAGCGGCAATGAAGGAGCATTCAAGCTCTCCCAAGTCTCATTTGATAGCCTGCTAGCAAAAAGATTATTATCGTAAGAAGGTGAATTATATAATGCTAAAATTTCTCCATTATTTACATCAATTACCACTGCGGAGCCTTGGTGATCTTTAAATACCTCTGCGGTTTTCTCTTGCAGATTAATATCAATTGTCAGTTGTACATCTTGTCCGTCTTGTTGTGGTATGCTTGATAATTCTTTTATGAGGCGTTTTTTAGAATTTATTTCCTGTTCAGATTTTCCTGGCTTGCCTTTCAATATATGATCATATGTATACTCAATACCGCTGATTCCTACTTCGTTTATGCCTTGTTGTTTTTTTATATATCCAAGTACATGAGAGCATATCGACCCAAACGGGTAGTAACGTTTATAAAGAGCAGTTATTTTTGTTTCTGACGATTTTGCTATTTTAGACTCGACTTCTGATAATGTCTGCAAATCAACTTCCTTACCAGAACCATCAAACAAAACAACATACGAAATTTTGTTTACCGCAAGTTCAATGCTATTCCTATCTAAAATTTTGCCTCGCTGAGGCATAATAGTAGCGACTCTTATTCTATTACTATTAGATAGTGCTTCATACTTTTGTCTGTTTCGTATTTGTAAATTATATAACCTATAGCTAAAAATAGCGGAAATGGTAAGCTGAACACCGCCTAATATAAATGCTCTGCGGTTAAAGACTTTGTTTTTTGTCCGCATAAAATTCCTTCAAAATACACTCCTTCTTCTATTGGTATACTTCTGGCTTTTACTGCATTACAAACCTTTTTTCCCCACTCACTTAAGGTAACAAGCTTGTAACCTGATTTTTTTAGTATTTTAATAATATGAGGTAAAGCTTCAATTGTGTTTGATCTGTTATTGTGATCATGAAATAGTACAATTGCTCCATTGTGTACATTACTTAAAACTCTTTCAACTAAAGTTTCTGGCTTATCACCTTGCCAATCTAGCGAATCAACTGTCCATAATATTGAATACATATTCAATTGACTAGTATTTTTAATCAGATTATCGTCATGACATCCATATGGTGGGCGAAACCATTTTACATCTTGTTTTGTTGCATTTTTAATTGCTGTATTTGTCTTTTCTAGTTCTTGCAATTGTTCCTCACTTGAAAGCGATGTCAATTTCCTATGCGACCAAGAGTGATTGCCTAACTCATGACCTGATTCATGAATTTTCTTTACTATTTCAGACGTTTTTTTATTTATACGTTCACCAAGCACAAAAAACGTTACTTTTGCCTCATAGCTTTCCAGAACGTTAATAATATCGTTTACTCTATTGTTAGACGGTCCATCATCAAACGTAAGCGCAACAAACTTATCGTCATTATTCAATAATTTTTTTATATTACTTAAATTCCTATATGATAGATCCAGATTACAACTGAGCCCACAGTATGGTAAATTAAAATTACAATCACTACAAAAAGCCGTACTTGAATATAGTAAGAGAAAAGTCATTATCCTTATAAACATTTTATAATCAGCAAAGTGATAGGATACTATGCACTTTTTTGCTAAGTTAAGCTATCTTTAATTGCTGTAGCCTTTACTTCATCACTTCTTTAATATATTGTATTAATAATTTTATATAATATATTATGATTGCAAATATAAACACCGTTGCGCTTCAGGGAATTAGCACAGTAAGTGTCAATGCGCAAATCCACATGGCAAATGGTATTCCAGCTTTTAATATTGTTGGCTTGCCAGATAAAACTGTTGCGGAATCCAGAGAGCGCATCAGAGCAGCGTTAAATTCAATCAATCTGCTATTACCCCCAAAAAGAATCACAGTTAATCTCTCCCCTGCAGATTTGCTGAAAGAAGGCAGTCATTATGACTTGGCTATTGCTATTGGACTACTTGTTGTAATGAATGTGATACCAGTTGAAAAAGTTCAGTCTTATATCATTATGGGTGAGCTTGCACTAGACAGCAGAGTCATACCAGTCTCAGGAGTACTTCCAACAGCAATCAATGCAAAACAGGTAAATAAAGGAGTAATTTGCCCAAAAGGAAATGGAGTAGAAGCTTCATGGGTAAAAAATGTTTCAATTCTGGCCATAGAGAAATTAACCGATATTATCAGACACTTTAAGGGTGAACAATTAATTCAGCCAGTAATTTTTAATCATAGTGATGCACCCAAAGAAAAAAGATTGGTTCCCGATATGAAGGATATTAAAGGCCAAGTGGTTGCAAAAAGAGCAGCTGAAATTGCAGCAGCAGGTGGACATAATATGCTTCTTGTTGGACCTCCCGGTACTGGAAAGTCAATGCTTGCTAAACGCTTTATAGGGTTGCTGCCTGATTTGACCGAACAGGAGATGATTGATGTTAATATTATTTCCAGCATAACAAAAACTGGTAATGAAATATTCAAAGTAACTCGTCCCTTTCGTGAACCTCATCATTCATGCTCTATGCCAGCGATGATAGGGGGAGGAAAGAATGCAAAACCTGGAGAAATTACCATGGCTCACAATGGCGTGTTATTCCTTGATGAGTTGCCAGAATTTCCAAGACTTGTGCTTGATTCTCTGCGCCAACCACTTGAAGATAGAAAAGTTACCGTTGCAAGGGCAAATGCTCACATAACCTACCCTGCAAATTTTCAACTGATTGCTGCAATGAACCCTTGCAGGTGCGGTTATTTAGGTGATGCAAGCAGATCGTGCAACAAAGCTCCAAAGTGTGGCACAGATTACAAAAACAAAATATCAGGCCCATTGCTTGATAGAATAGACATATGCATTGAAATGCCAAACGTTAGCATACTCTCTCCTGAAATCTCTGTGGAGGGAGAAAGTACTAAAATCATAAGAGGAAGGGTGATAGCAGCGAGAAAAATTCAAACTGAGCGTTATAGTAAATTGAATGTTCGTTGTAACGCAGAAGTAAGCGGTGAAGCATTTAATAAATTTACTGAACCAGATCAGGCAGGGTTAGAATTGCTAAAATACGTACTGAAAGAAAATTACATTTCCAATCGAGGCTATACACGTGTATTAAAAGTTGCAAGAACCATTGCAGATCTTGCAAAAACTGAAAAAGTAAAAAGAGCACACATTGCTGAAGCGCTGAATTACAGAATCAGATTATACTAATAAATTAAATTACTTGACAGGCAGCTTTTTTTTACTATATATTATTCTTAATGAAATTTTAATATTCTATTTAAGGAGTAGAGTTATGGCAAGAATTGAAGTAATAAAACAGAAATATAGTCAAGAGGGCCTTTGGTCAGCAACTAAAGAAGTTCCTGTGCAAGGTTGGAATCTTGTAAAAGAAAATCCATACAAAACGGCCGCGACTTTTGTAGCAATTGCAGCAGCAATTTCGCTTACAGCTGCTTATTTTTTGAGCCCAGCTTATGCGGCTTTCGTTGGTACAGTTGGAACAAAAGCTGCAACACTCGTTAGTCCTGCTATTACTGCAATGTCTACATTTGCAGTTGCTCATCCGCTAGTTGCTAGTTTGATAGTTGTTGCTGCGGTGGCGGCTTTAATAGCTGCACCTGTGTATGCATATAAGAATAGTAGTAAGGCAAATCAAATTGATGCAGTGAAAGAAGAGATTCTTAAGGTCTGTGAAAAAGATGGTGATAAGCCTAAAATTGATAATGATAAGCTAAAATTTATTGTTAGTGATGTATCAACATCCTTGAATGATGTTGCGGTAGCAGTTGGATTGGTACCAGCAAAAGCATAATAAAGTAGCTTAAACAGAATAAAAAGGGATAGTCTCTGTCCCTTTTTATAAACATTTTCTATTTTTTTGCATCAGTAGAATGATACCTTCTAAAAATATAAAGTTATTATCTGTTATTTTAAATGTTATTAAGAATAAGTAAATCCCGTTTACTGTTTACGCCTATAGAAGTGAAAAGTATTTGCATATTATTAAAAAAGCAGTAACTTATTATCAAGTGAATTCGCTAAATTTGAGTAATTTAAATGTCTATTGATCTTAGTCTGCCGGAGTTACCTATATTACACCCAAGGATTACCGTTGTGGGAGTGGGTGGTGCTGGTGGAAATGCTGTGAATAACATGATCCAATCTAATTTGCAAGGAGTGAATTTTGTTGTCGCAAATACCGACGCTCAAGCACTAGAAAAGTCGTTATGTGATAAAAAAATTCAGCTTGGCATTAATTTAACTAAGGGTCTTGGTGCTGGTGCTTTGCCTGATGTTGGCAAAGGTGCAGCAGAAGAATCAATTGATGAGATTATGGAGCATATAAAAGATAGTCATATGCTTTTCATCACAGCAGGAATGGGCGGTGGTACTGGAACCGGTGCTGCACCGGTAATTGCAAAAGCAGCCAGAGAAGCAAGAGCCGCAGTTAAGGATAGAGCGCCAAAAGAAAAAAAGATATTGACTGTTGGAGTTGTAACTAAACCGTTCGGTTTTGAAGGTGTGCGCCGTATGCGCATTGCAGAGCTTGGACTTGAAGAACTGCAAAAATACGTGGATACACTTATTGTCATTCCAAATCAGAATTTATTTAGAATTGCAAATGAAAAAACTACATTTTCTGATGCATTTAAACTTGCTGACAATGTTCTGCATATTGGCATCAGAGGAGTAACTGACTTGATGGTCATGCCAGGGCTTATTAATCTTGACTTCGCTGATATAGAAACAGTAATGAGCGAGATGGGCAAAGCGATGATTGGCACCGGAGAGGCAGAAGGAGAAGATAGAGCAATTAGTGCTGCAGAAGCTGCAATATCCAATCCATTGCTTGACAATGTATCAATGAAAGGTGCGCAAGGAATATTAATTAACATTACTGGTGGCGGAGATATGACTCTGTTTGAAGTTGATGCTGCAGCCAATAGAGTGCGTGAAGAAGTAGATGAAAATGCAAATATAATATTTGGTGCTACTTTTGATCAAGCGATGGAGGGAAGAGTTAGAGTTTCTGTTCTTGCAACTGGCATTGATGGTCGCAATAATAAATCAGAAACTTCACCTATAAGTCAGAGCGAAGACTCAGAGAAAGAGAAATTTAAGTGGCCATATAGTCAAAGTGAAAGTACGCAAGACAAAACACTGGAAACAAAACCAGCTGAACAGGTAAGCGAAGGAGCTAAGTGGGGCAGCAATATCTATGATATACCAGCTTACTTAAGAAGAAAAAAATAATGCAATTTTGGCTACTCAAGTCAGAGCCAAGTGAATACTCATGGCAAAAAATGGAAAAGGATCAGGTAGTTGAGTGGGATGGTGTGCGCAATTACCAAGCTCAAAATTACATGAAAATTATGAAAGCAAGCGATCTTGCGTTTTTTTATCATACAGGTAAAGAGAAAGCAATACTTGGAATCGTTGAAGTATTTAAAGAGTATTATCATGTTAATGATCCCAAGTTCGGATTAGTGAATGTAAAGTTTTTGAAACCTTTAAATAACCAAGTAACGTTAAATAATATAAAACAAAACCCACTTTTGAAAAATATGACTATATTAAAACAACCACGTTTATCAATTGCCCCAGTTTCGGAAATTGAATGGAATGAAATAATAAGGATGAGTGATGTGTAATACCTGTCATTTCAGTTCCTAAATGATGTCATCTCAGCACACAACGCACAGCTGTATGAATATTTGTCTCGAAGGCAGTGCATTAAACGTTATAGCCGATTTTGCATCAAACACAAAGGTGTCATTCCAGTGCTTGACACTGGAATCCAGCCTTAATGCAACCACATTAAAGCCGTTGTGTTTTAATATAAGATTAGCTACTTTTATATTCACTAACTTGATGTCTAATCAAAATTCCTGGATCCCAGTGTCTAGGCACTGGGATGACATCCTTCTAGTGTACAATATTCGTACAGTTGTGTACATGACACAAGGGTCTATAACTCTTCTTTTTTGGATTCCAGTGTCAGCTATTTGCATGACACCCTTACTGATGTGTCACTCATGTTAGAAGTAAATATTCTTGACAAGAAATGGTGCAGCATTATAGAAAATCCTAAAAATTTTGTATTAGGTGTCATCAATGCTTCTCTAAAAGAATTAAAAATAGACCACTATAAACCAAATATATCAATAGCTCTGGCTGATGATGACTTGCTACATCAACTTAATTTAAAATTTAGAGAAATGGATAAGCCAACTAACGTACTATCATTTCCGTATGAACAATTGTCTAATGAGTGCGATTTAGGAGACATAGCAATTTCAATAGACACAATAAAAAGAGAATCGCATGAGTATTATATACCCATTCTTGCTCACATTGCACACATGTTAGTGCATGGATTACTGCATTTACTTGGTTATGATCACCAAAAAAAAGATGAAGAAATTATAATGAAAAATCTAGAAAGAGAGATTTTAGCTTCGCTTGGCTACAATATGTGTGCGATTTAAAAGGAATTTAATAAAAATATAGTAGATGATAATAAAATATGTTATCTACAAAGGGTTTTAGCTATAAACAATAAAAGGTAAGTGATATGGTTCAGTTTTCTTTGCCAAAGAATTCTAAAATTAATCAAAAGGGCAAAATTTATCCTATTCCTGCTAGAGCAAAAAACATCAGAAGATTTCAAATTTACCGTTGGTCTGCTGATGACGAGAAAAACCCTAGAATAGACACATTTTTTATTGATATGGATAGTTGTGGCCCTATGGTACTTGATGCATTAATAAAAATAAAGGATGAAATAGATTCGACTTTAACTTTCAGACGTTCTTGTAGAGAAGGCATATGTGGATCTTGTGCCATGAATATTGACGGAACCAATACTCTTGCATGTACTAGATCTATACATGATATAAAAGGTGACGTAAAAATATATCCATTACCTCACATGTATGTAATAAAGGACCTAGTCTCGGATTTGAGCCAATTTTATGAGCAATACAAATCAATTAAACCTTGGTTACAAGCAGATAAGCCTGCCCTACCAAATAAAGAATACTCTCAATCTTCTGAAGATAGAAAAAAATTAGATGGCTTGTCCGACTGTATATTATGTGCTTGCTGTTCGACTGGTTGCCCAAGCTACTGGTGGAATAGTGATAAATTTTTAGGACCAGCAATACTATTACAAGCTTACAGATGGATTGCTGACAGCCGTGATAATAAGACAGGTGAAAGACTTGATGTTTTAAACGACCCATTCAAGTTGTATCGTTGTCATACAATAATGAATTGCACAAAAACTTGTCCTAAAGGACTTAATCCAGCAAGAGCAATAGCGAAAGTAAAACAGCTCATGGTAGAGAGAGAAGGAGTTTAAGTATTATCTTTTGCATTCTTCGTAAGAGAACAGCAAACCTTCCGAAGCGTAGGGTATTGTTAATACCCTGAACGCTTTTCCGTTTGTGAAGTGCATCGTATCATCGTACGATTCAAATAATTTTTTGAACAACTCATGTCTTTGGTTACTAATAGTTTGAAAATCCTCTTTTTCTAAAAGCTTTTTAGATTCGAAGAGGTAAAGCATAACTTCGTGATAAGTTGGGTAAGATGCCAAAAATTTTGGGTCAAATTGAAAGGTTTTTATAAAAGCATTATTATAAAATTTTAGCTTTTGATTCTTACTATATATTACTATAGCAACCGGTAACCTCTCAAGCAAATTTTTCTGTGTAGCTAAATAACTGTTTAATTCAGTATATAATTTCTCTGCATCACTAACATCTTTCCCATACATTACTATGCTACCAGAACCTTGTATTGGAATTTTAACAAAATCGAAAACCTTAGGTTCGTTCTTATAAGTTATGACATGTCTTCCTGGTTTTGTGCTATGAGCGCTACCGGTAATAGCAAATTTCTTAGAACCATCTACATATTTATCATAAAACAAGTTATAAAATTCCACCTTTCTACTCTTGTTATATCTTAGTATTGGAAACGGTAAAGAGTTGAAAACGTTTTTATAGCTCTCCACTTCCTGTGTAAGCTTACTATTTTCTAACTCAAGTCCGTTAGCCTTTATCTTACAGTCTGAGACATTCCTTATCCATAACAGCACACCTATCACATTGTTAGAATCATCTATTATGCTTCTACCGTAACATATGCAATAAACCTCACTGTCTTTTGACTTTAAATCTAGAGTAAAAGATTTATTTATTTCCTTTGCCTCAACAAAATTTTTGATTAAGCTTTCTGATTGCTCAAAAAAATTCACAAACTCATTAAATGAGTAAAAAACAGTATTAAGCAAAATTAGTAAATTGGGAGAGAACTTTTCTATACGTTTTTTTGCATCCCAAATATAAAACCCATCATTCACAGTATCAATTAAATTATTTATGATAACATTTTGATGCTGTAAGTTCTTAATCTTATTACTAATTTTTAATTTAGAATAAGAGAGAAAGAATAATATTAGAATCAATATTAAAACCACTTCATACAAAAAAAACATAGCACTTTTAAAACAAATGTAAAAATTTGTAACCGCTCAGAATTATGCTGAAGAGGTATATAAGTAAAGATTGCCTAACATTTGAAAGCCCAATCTCTTATAAAGGTTCACAGAAGATTTCATACAATGTGCTACTATATATTTGCATTCAAGCTGTTTAGCTATCTTTATTCTTTCTAAAACCATTTGGGTACCTATTCCACGATTCCTGTAAATTGGTAAAACTCCATCACTATAAAAACCAGCTACGCTATCTTGAACATAAAGACCGCATGTCCCAATAATTTCATTATTTAGTGTTACAAGAAAAAATCTTAATCTTGAGTTCTTATCATCATAATTTGATAATCCGCGAAAAAATGTGCTGACAATTCCAACGCCATGATAAAAAATTTTAGAAGTGTGTAGATCTAACTGTTCTAAGAGGTTGCTACCATTCACAGCATTTAACCTCAAGTTTGGAATAACATCAGCAGGTAAAAAGTAATTTTTCATATTAAGTAAAGCTTTTTTTGGTGTGCTAACGTGTTTTATTTCACACTTTTCTAAAATCTCTCTTATTTTCATATGTGAATTTATTACCCATGTTGCTTCTATATCTCTTGTTCTGAGATAATCTAGAGTTTTTTGTATAGAAAGCTCGGTACATTGATCTCCACAGAACACAAAATTAAATAATGACTCCCTGGTACCATTTATTGTAAATATGATGTTATCAAATTCATCGTGTACTTCCCACTCAGATAAATTCGCTGTGTACAGTATATAATCCTTTAGATTTTGAACAATTAAGCTTGAATAATAAATTTTTTTATCCTGCATACACCAACAATAAACAATAAAAGGCTCCTATAAGAACACAGGCTAAAATTGCAGCTATAACGTCATCTAGCATAATACCTAAAGGACCTTTGGTATTTTTATCGATTAAATTTATAGGCCACGTTTTTATTATATCAAAAAACCTAAAAGAAAAAAAGCACAACAACAATGAAGAACAATTCATCTCTTGGCTTAACAATATCGAAACTAAAAGTATCGTCAGCAATTGACCAACCACTTCGTCAATTACTACCTCTTTTGGATCACATGAAGTCTTGTAATGTTTTATATAATTACCTGTAGACCATAATCCAATTAAGAATAAAAAAGAAATAATTGCTGCACCTAAAATTTTGTTGCTCAGGATTACAGGAACAAGCGGAAAAGAAGCCAAACTACCCACAGTACCTGGCATTTTTTTTACTGTTCCAGACAGCCACCACGTTGATATTAATTTATATAAAAATTTCACAATATATCCAAATACAAAATTAACTTATAAGAACAGAAAGAGTATCCTCTATAGAGGCGCTTTCATACAATAATCTATAGACCGCTTCACATATAGGCATTTTTATCTTTAGCTTTCCTGCTAAATTAAATATGGACTCAGCAGTGCTAAAACCTTCAATCACTGACTTGCCTTCTGACAAAATCTGCTGAACATTAAAGCCATTGTCACTATTACCTATTTTAAACCCAAAAGATAAGTTTCTTGAATTCAAGGATGTGCATGTCATAATTAGGTCACCCAGACATGCTGGCCCAAGTAGTGTATTTATATCCACACTACCGTCACCAATTTTTGCTGAGTATAAAGCCTTAATTTCGCTCATACTTTTCGTAATCAATGCTGCATGAGCATTAAACCCAAGTTTACTACCTAGAACAATCCCACACGCTATAGCAAAAACGTTCTTTAACGCTGCACAAATCTGTACTCCTATAATGTCGTTACTAAACTCCAATTTAACATTTTCTTGTTGCAGCTCTGATACTAGCTTTGAACCTAATGTGTTATTTTGGCATGCAAGAACCATTGAATAGGGTAATTTTCTTGCAACTTCTACAGCAAAGCTAGGACCTGAAAAAATAGCAATAGGATTGTTAGGTAAAATTTCATTTACTATTTCACTAGGTAATTTTAATGTAGACTTTTCTATTCCCTTACAAGCTAAAATTATTGCTACATCTTTTTTCAGATTACAATTATGCAATTGCTGACATACCTTCCTCAGAGACTGAGTGGGAACAGCGAGGATTGTTACTGAAGCATTAATTATGTCTTCAATAGCCAATTTTACTGACACATTATCAGAAATTCGACAACCGGGTAGCTTGTCACTTTCTCTTTTCCCGTTGATTGATTCAAATGTAGTTTCATTGTGAGTCCACAAAATCACATCTTTCTTACTACCTAATGAAATTGCGATTGCTGTACCCCATGCACCAGCACCTAAAATTGATATTGCCACACAATATTCCTGAAAATATTACTTATACTTTAAAATAGTAGGATAAGTAAATTAAAAATATAACACAGACATATAGAATAGTTAAATATTTATTAACCGAAGTATTCTTTTAATAATAGTAACTTTAATTCAATATTTACTAAAAATATTATTACTATCATGGTATGTCTATTATATTTTAGATCTATTTATATAACTTTGGAACAATATATTTACTATTAATTAATAAGTGTAATTTTGATCATTTGTTAATAAAAATTTGATTTATTACTTTCCTTAGTTATATATATTACTAAAATTATAAATTATTTATGGGGTGTAAAATATGCGTATATTATTAATTGAAGATGATCAAGTAAGTGCAAAGACTGTAGTTAACGCCTTAACTTCTGATGGACACTTCTGTGACGTTGTTACTTCTGCACAAGATTATAACAATAATATGGTTTCCTCAAACGGAGATTACTATGACCTAGTTATTTTAGATATACACTTACCTGGTGATATTGACGGATATGATATATTGTTAAGACTAAGAAGTGCAAAAATCAAAGTTCCTGTCTTAATACTTTCATGCATATCCGCTGTCAATCACAAAGCTAAAGGACTCGGGTATGGTGCCGATGATTACTTAACCAAGCCATTTCATAAAAGCGAGTTATTAGCTCGAATTAAGGCCATAGTGCGTCGTACTAAAGGCCATCCTGAATCGGTGATAAAGATTGGTAATATAAATATCAATTTTGATCACAGGGTTGTTGAGGTGAAAGGTAAAACGGTTCACCTTACTAATAAAGAGTATTCTATGATAGAATTGCTAGCACTGCGTAAAGGAACAGTACTAACAAAAGAAATGTTCTTAAATCATCTTTACAATGGCTTGGATGAACCTTCAGATAACAAGATAGTTGATGTTTTTATGTGCAAATTACGTAAGAAACTTGAAAGTGCAAATGATGGAAAAAGCCACATAGAAACCGTTTGGGGCAGAGGGTATGTTCTGAAAGAGTATATTGATGATGATGAATATTCTAATGTTAATGTAGGCGAAAGTAGTGATGGCTATCAAGCAGAACAAGTGAAGGACAACGCATGAAATGCCTACACATTTAAATATAGCATGGCTTATATCGCACGTATCATGTGAACGCCTAGGTGAAATATAAGCCGAGTTCTGTTTATGTAGCTATTTATCTGGAGTAAATGTTACCATTTACCGCATGCGATTTACCCGAGTAGATATGAGGAAAACATAAAATCTACTTCTATTTAATCTTGCTCCTAGTGTTGGTTACTCGACTACCAATGTTGCCATTGCCATGGTGTGCTCTTACCACACCTTTTCACCCTTACCTAAAAATATTTTAGGCGGTAATTTTCTGTAGCCCTATAACTGGAGTTACCTCCGGCGGGCATTACCCGTCACTATTTTTCCTTGGAGCCCGGACTTTCCTCTGCTATGTTTATCACACAACAGCAGCTACTTATTTCACCTAGGAATTATACTTTAACATGAAAATCACAAAAGCAAAAGACAATTTCCTAACAGTCTACATATTAAAAACATTTAGACAAATAGCTAAAGGTGATATTCCGGCACATCATCACTATCCCAAGATAAGCTTTTTTCACTTTTAGACTCCGCTTCAGTTAGTCAAGAGCCTGGTCCACCGCTTGAAGACGATGAGCTACTTCTTGATCGACTACTACTTTCTACTGATATACTATTTAGCACTGTTTCAGATTGATATATAGTTCGCATTCTGTTACCAGTGGTAAAAATTTCTTCATCGCTACTTGAAGATGATCGCCTTCTATAACCCAAATCAGTTAGTTCTAATACAGGAGCAGCATTACGACCCTTAACATATCTATATGCTATGAATCCTATAATTCCAACAATACCTATTGCTCCAACCAAAGATCCCCCTATCATTCCTGCCTTATTAGACCCTATAGCAAGTTGAGTAGGTTGTGGTGAAGAAGTAGACTGAGGAAGTAAAGTCGTGGTGAATATAGGAGTTGTTGACTCTTTTGTTCTAGTACTTGGTATACTAAATACTGTTTGTGTAGTTTTCTCTGAGCTTGTTGTTGGCGCAGTTGGTTCCACTGTTACTGTGCTTGTTTGAGTCGTTGACTCTGTTGAAGGTTTATTCGTTGTAGAAGTAGGTGCAACGGCTTCTGTTGTTGGCTTCACTGTTACTGTACTTGTTTGAGTCGTTGACTCTGTTGAAGGTTTACTCATCGTAGAAGTCGACGCACCAGTCGCTGCTGTAGGTTTTACAGTACTTGTCTCAGTCCCTGAAGTTACTATCGGCACACTAGTTGACGTTGTAGCAACCGTGGTCGCTTGTGAAGTAGTAGTTGTTTTTGCTACTGTCGTTGACTCCGTTGAAGGTTTACTTATTGTAGAAGTAGGTGCAACGGCTTCCGTTGTCAATTTAGTAGTCTTCACAGCGTCGGTTTCTGCTGTGCTAGTAATTGCAGCAGTCGGCGTTTTCTTAGAAGTCACAACCGTTTCTGCAACAGTTATAGGAGCCACGGTACTACTAGAAATAATATCTGGCGTTAATCGACCGTTAATGATATTAACAAAATCACTGAGAGTTTTGATGCTATTTGCCGGTATTATTGTTGCTTCAGAAGATTTTCCAGAGCCGTTTTGATTAAAAGTTACAATATTTTCTCCACTTACCGCAGTTACGATAAAACCACCCTGACCGTTGCCTTTAATATATAATTGCTCTATAGGATCTGTAAATTGATAGATAGGAAAATCTGACACTGATCCATTTTTAAGTAGAGTTGCTATATGTAACCTCTGCTCATTAGCTGATTGGTCATTTTCAAGAAAAGCAACTAGATCATTTCCTTCCGTTTGTTCAACATACTGCAAAAAGCTTATTTCATGTTCTCTAGAAAGAGATAGTGCTTTATTATCTATTTGACCTTTTCGATTACCAAGTAAAAAGCCATTAACTCCATCCTTCAGACCCTGAATCACTTTAGCCATATCAAATTTAAAAATACGTGTTTTTCTCACCTCTTGATTTTCCTTAGTAATCCTTTTGCTCACTTGCGAATAAAGCATCGTGTTTCCATTTAATGCCAATTGCCCCTGATTATCAAAATTGAACAATTTTCTTTCTGTAACACCTTTTTCTCCAGTCAATACCTTAAATTTTCCGCTCTCGCTTGACTTTAAGTACCAAGAAACTAAAGTTTGATCCTTTAAGTTATGGGCGATTACAATTACGTCACCATTACCAACTTTCACTGCTCTTGGTTGAAAGTAACTATTGCCCACATTTGCAAGACTATTATTATCAATATTCTTTTGTAATTTTCTTTTATCTAAATGTTCAACTGAAGGAGTATTAACTGATTGTTTAATTCCGTAAGTGTTAAAAGATAAGCCTTTAACGCATTTTTCTCCTTCTTCGCTAATTCCTTCTTCAGGAAAGATAACTCCAACTTTATCTATTTCAGCTGAATCTTCTATTAATGTGAGAGATAATTGATCTTTGAATTCATTTGCTACGCTGATATTTGTACCACATTCGTATGTTTTTGATTGATATAATGGACTATAGTATTTTCTAAAATGAATGATAAATTTCCATTATGGTATTACCAACCAAAAGTTGTAAGTCTGTATATTTA
>NZ_CACTIU010000024.1:0-15275 GCF_902713635.1 Wolbachia endosymbiont of Cardiocondyla obscurior
CTAGAGATACCGCGAATGAATCGCGGTATGACGGTTCGTGGTGGTATGACAGTTCGTGGCGGTATGACGGTTCGCGGTGGCATGACGATAACTTCGTCATTCCGCTATGTGTTAGCGGCTAAGAGATACCGCGGCGGTATGACGGTCTGCGGCGGAATGACGGTTAAGCAATTCGTCATCCCGCTACATGTTAGCGGGATCTCTTGTTAGCGGATGAGATACCGCGAATGAATCGCGGTATGACGGTTAAGTACGTGTTAGCGGCTAAGAGATACTGCGGCGGTATGACGTAGAGCTCGCGTTAGCTATAAGATTAGCTAAATTCTGCACGTCCATAAAAAACAAACCTTCTTTTTCGTCTTGAACGCTAATAATAGCGTGAGTGTTAAAAGGTAAAGGATCATTTGTATGTCCATGGCCTACCCCTTTCATTGTAAATACAGGAAAGTTAACACTTTTTGCAAACCTTTCTTTTACAACTTCAACAAGGTTATCGTTATAGCAGTTAACGAAATCCCCAAAGATTACTGCATGTACTCCATCAAAGATGTGAGCTTGTTTTAGGTGATCTAAACTGCGCTCTATTGCGTATGGGTAGACTCTTATGTCCTCTAAAAATAGAATTTTACCTTTCGCATTTATTTGCCAAACAGTTCCTATACTGTTTTCAACTAAAGTCATATTACCACCGATGATTTTAGACTTTAATCTGCCATCTTTTAGTCTAATGCCATTATTTATCGTCTTTAGGTTATCAAATCTGATAGAATCCCGCTTGTTAAGAATTAACTCTTTCAATTTTTCAACAGAGCTTTCAGAAACGGAGTTATTTACTATCATTTCCAACATGGTGCCGTGAAGAGTTTGCCAATCATATTTAGCTTGTAGATAGATGTGCAAGGCAGTTATATCGCTATAGCCTATGAGGATTTTTTTGTTTTGAGCAATCCTTTCTTTTTTATCATTGGGTAACTTTTCTAGATAGGGAATTAACCGAGAAGCCCCTTCTCCTCCTCTGATACACCAGATTATTTTACTATCACCGGTTAGTGCACTAATCAAATCATTTGCTCTGAATTCATCAGAGTTGGAATAAAATGGATTATCATTACTATATATTTTCTCCGAAATATGGGGATTAAAATCCAAAGCTTCTACATATTCTTTTATAGTAGTCAGATCTGATTCTTTTCCCTTCGAAGAAGGAGCAATAATATCAACTTGGTCGATTGCATGAATACTTGTGTTAGCACATAAAGTGAGAATGAAATATAAAAGATAAACAATCATTAAAATATCTTATAAAACTCTTTTTTTAGTATATCATCCAATTCAGAGAGTGGAACTTTCACTCCTAGTTCTTCCATTGACGTGACGCCATAATCTTGCAGTCCACAAGGAATAATACCCTTATAGTGAGAGAGGTCTGGAAAGACGTTAAGCGCTATGCCATGATAAGTTACCCATTTTCTTAAACGGATACCAAAAGCTGCAATTTTTTTTTCTACTCCGTTATGGTTTACCCAAACACCTATTCTATCCTCTTTAAATTCTCCAAGTATATTAAAATGCCTTAAAACGTTTATCATCCAATTACTTAGGTCTCTAATATATAGCTTTATATCGCATTTATTTCTTTTTTTAAGGTTTAACATTAAATATATGATGCGCTGTCCTGGACCATGATATGTGTGCTTACCACCCCTTCCTGTTTTATATATAGGAAATAATTTTTCAACAACGTCGTCATCTGTTGCACTGATTCCTGCAGTATAAAGTGGAGGGTGCTGGAGTAGCCATACCAATTCGTCTGCTGAATTATTGTGAATTTGTTGAATTTTCTCTTCCATGGATTTTACAGCACAGTTATAATCAATAAGCTGATTAGATATTAGCCATTCTGTCATGTTCAATTTCTTTTTTTTTAGTATAGCAGTTCGTTCTTTTCCTGTTATTCCAGTGTGTGACACTGGGCGCAGCCTTTCTTATTCCTAATATACTTAATACTAACTTCTGTGCTATTTCTCCTTAACAAACATAGTACATGACAAATGTTTAATTATTTGTCAACACAGGTCCTCTTTACGTATAGGCAACTTTTTTTATTGAAAAATTCAGAAAAATGTTGTATAATTATTAGTAGATTTTAGGTAAAATATATGGCAAACTCAAAATTTAGCATAACTTTCAACAACGAAATTTCAGAGTGTCTTGCTGGACTGGCTAAAATAAGAAATAAGTCCATTAAAGAACTAACAGAGAAGCTAATACAAGAAGCAATTGAAAATGAGGAAGATAAAATACTAATTGAGCGTGCTGCTAAACGTAATGTTTCAGGTGTAAAGAAAATTAGAAGTGAGGATGTAGACTGGAATACAATATTATCTTCATAGAAAGCGTTCTTGAGAAAGACCTTCCAGCTCTTCCAAAAACAATAAGATTAAGGATCATAAATGCGATAAATAAGCGCCTTACAGTTGATCCCATTAACCTTGGTGAGCCATTATATTACAGATTTAAAGGACAAAGAAGATTAAGGGTAGGTGATTATCGCGTTATCTATTCCGTAAATATTATAAAATATGAAGTGGTTATCACAGAGATAGGACACAGAAAAGATATTTATAAGTAAGTACATCATATAAATATTAAATATATTTTTACTCCTTCCTGATTCATTTTCTACCTTAGGTGGCTTCGCTCAGCTCAAAAAAAAAGCTCATTCTTTTTGCTACCCCTTGATTGTGCCTGCCATTTAACTACTGTGTAGAGATTGCTCTCAAACATAATGTTCGTACGTTAGTATATCCTTCCTGTGACACCAATTGATATAATTCTACCACAAATTCAATTTTTTAGGAGGCATATATGAATCTCAATATTTTTCAAAGAAAAAAAAGCGCAGTATTTACTAAATATTCTGCTTTGCAGCTAATGATGGAGCCAAGTTGGAGTAAGCGTGATTATGTAAGTTTTGCTGAGGAAGGTTACATAAAAAATGTTATTGCCTTTCGAGCAATTAATATGATTGCAAGTGCTGCATCTTCGGTACCTTTTACTCTCTGCCAGCTTACTGAACAGGGAAAATCGCAATTAAAAGCCCATCCATTACTGAAATTACTTTATTCTCCTAATCCAATGACATCAAAATCGGAATTTATTGAGGGGATTGTAACTTATCGGTTAGTTAACGGCAATTCTTATATATTGATGATTGAGTCACAGAACAGTAGAAAACCACCAACAGAGCTTTATCTTCTGCGCCCCGATAGGGTTGAAATTGTTCCAGGGAGAAATAACGTTCCTTATATCTATCGTTATACCATAAATAACAACAGTTATGACTTTAAAGTTGATAAACTAACTGGATGTTCAGCAGTGTTGCACTTAAAGACCTTTAATCCTTTGAATGATTGGTATGGGTTATCACCAATTGAGGCAGCTGCATATAGCATAGATCAACATAATCAGGCGGGTGCTTGGAATCAAGCGATGTTGCAAAATGGGGCAAGACCAAGTGGTGCAATAGTTGTAAAATCAGCAAAAGATGGAAGTGGTGGAAGTTTAAGTCAAGAGCAGTACCAACGCTTAAAAGCGCAGATAAATGATCATTATTCAGGTTCTATAAACGCTGGAAGACCGATATTGCTTGAAGGAGGCTTGGAGTGGAAAGAAATGAGCTTATCGCCAAGGGATATGGATTTTATTGAGTCCAAACACAGCTCAGCTCGTGATATTGCGCTAGCTTTTGGCGTTCCACCGCAATTGCTTGGCATACCGGGTGATAACACTTATAGCAATTTAGTCGAAGCACGCTTATCCCTCTGGGAGCAGACGGTTTTACCAACGCTAGAAAATATTATCTGTCACCTGAATTCTTGGCTAACACCAAAATTTGGTGAAGATCTGTGCTTGTCGTATGACAAAGATGCAATAGAAATTCTCATGGAAAAGAGACAAAAGTTGTGGAAATACGTAGAAAATGCAAGCTTTATGACGCTCAATGAAAAAAGAGAAGCTTTTGGCTTGCCACCATTGCCGGGTGGTGATGAGTTAGGTTAAGTTTGTATCCGTTCAGATGAGTTCATTGTCCCCTAAACCGTACGCCTAAGTAAATCAACTATTTTTCTTGCCAACCAGAGCGGTGAAGATTTGGTCTACATCAAAACTCATCTTAGGACGCCAAATAGGGCCATCCAAATGCATATCGATATAGATTGGATTACTATAGTTTGGTGGTATGAAAAAGAACCTGAATATAGAAGCTAAAGCGAAGTTAGATAAGGTTAAATTAGAAGAGATTGATCCTGATGCTTGATCAATCCCGAACTGTAAACTAGTTGAACATATACCACTCTTAATACTTGCTTTTCCGCTAATATTTTCAAAAAATGTTTTACCATTATATATATCAATATAAGCAAGTGTGGAAATTTCAGACTTATTCTTACTGCTTAACAAATTAGTGATAAATGAATTGAAATCTACATTAGTAACTTCTATTCCTTGCGCTTGTAAATTTATATCTCCTGATAAGTTACTAGCCCAATCATGAAAACTTTTTCCTTGAGTTTTGATTTCACCATTTAAGCTTACCTGACCATTTACATTGTCAATTCCTATAACCTTACCAATCTTTTTAGTGTCCAAATTTACAATAGAAAACCTTGTATTTATTGAGTCTGATCTTAAATAACCCTGAAAAAACACTTGCCCGCGTTCTAATACGTAACTTGCCTGCCTGATAGTGATAGTGTTGTTTCTCATTACCGCATCCAAATTAAAATCTTTTAAAACATTCTGCTCGGTTTTAAATTCTGCAGTATTGATTTGCACATTTGCATCAAAGCCTTCTTTATCATCCAAAAAATCAAGCTGCTTTGTTGACCATTGAATTTGATCTATCTCATTTCTTGAATTTCTTTTCGTCTCTACTAAATTTGGTAATGTAATAATTTTTCCATTAAATTTACTGCCCGTAAGGTTAACATCTAATAAAGGTTTGGCGTATTTTTGATCTGCTAATATTTTTGCATTACCGGTAATATCGAAATCTTCTCCAGATAGTTTTATTTTATCTGCAACTAGCTTACCTTTTTCCATTTTCAGCAAAAAATCCAAATTTTTAATTTTCGTATCATTCAATGTAAGGTTATTAACACGGGCCTTTATATTTGCATCATACTGAAAATTTTTCAGCCATTGCATTTTAGGTAAACTGCTAAATAATGAATGATCATATTTATCTGCATCAAGATTATGCATGCTAAATTCACCATCGATCACACTGCGTTTTTTTGTGTGGCTTACTCTAATTGATCCTTGCAAGGATTCCTTATTATTTAGCAGTCTAATGTCTGAGATAGATAATATTCTTGGTGCAAGGTGCAGTTTAGAACTTAGTGTAAATTGATTTTTCTGGTTTTCTTTCATCTTTATAGAAGGGAAAAAACATGAAATGAATGACTCAAAATCATTTCCTTCGACTAATAAATCACCGTTGAATTCAGATAGGACATTATTGTTTGAGATCTCTCCTGATAAGTAAGATATATTATTGATTCCAGGAAATTTAAGAAGCGTATTAACTTTTACTTTGCCATCAGTGGATTTTAGTACAGCACGGAAATTATCCAATATTTTGTTTTGATATTGAATGTTAGAAGCTTCTATATTAAAATTTAAGCTCAAGTTCTTTGGCACAACTTCTCTAAAACATTCCAGAAGGTCTTTCATATTCATTGTTTTTTGTAAATCATCTTGTATGGAATCTAAATCAACTTTACTGAAGCTAATATTGAAATTAGTGTGATTGCCTTTTCTATCATTTTGTATTGTACCGCTGGCTTGCATGCTTTTGGAATCAATTTTTAAGTCAGTTGCCGTAAACTCACTTTCATTAAGACTTATATTGGATGATATCTTGATATTTTCGCTAGGAATAACACAAGAGAGAAAGCTAAGATTAATGATTTTTGCTAAATCACTCACAGAACCGGAACTGTTATTAATTGTTAATGTTAAATTACCCTGGAGTTCTTCTTGATTTCTATTACCTGTAAATAGCAAATTTACAAAATTTGATTCAACACTAATGTGTACATTCCTTTTTGTGATATTAACCTTTCCTGAAAAATCGTAATTATTATCACCTACCTTTACTTTACCAAAAAACTGCTTATTTTTTTTTACAGCAACTTCCTTTATGTTAACAATATCAGCGAAATCATTCTTGAAACTTACTTGGCTGTCTTTTATTACTATATCGACTGTGTTACCACTGGCGTTTGTATTTACAATATTAAGTAAATTTTCTTTGTTGCTTTTCATGCCAAACAATGTGATTGACTTTGGTTGCAACGAAAATAAAAACAACGATAGGAACGATGGCCTTATTTCAATTTTTCTTACACTAATTAAATCTGACAACTTTTGCTCTTTATTTTCGTTGTATTGTACGTATACATTATAAATAGTGAGCTTTGGGGTAATCAACGAAACTTTAATTTTTCCCCCAATATGCACTTTAGCATCATACGTCTTCTCTAACTCTTTTATGATATATTTCCTGTAGCCACTCCAATCCTTAAAAGTTGCAGCAACATGCATGAGAATTAATAGCAGTGAGATTGATAATATAGCATATAAAGAAAGTCTCATAATTTACACATGCTTAAAGTTTCCCTTAAATATTAAATAGAGAATACCAAAATAAACAATAACACTCAAAGCTATTAAAGTCGTTAAATAAACAATACGAGCCAACATTTTATCAAAAAATAATCCTGCCAACAAAGAATTAAAAATATAAAGGGCTATTGACATGACTGCCGTTGCTACAAAAATTTTCATGACATTTAACAATAACGCTTGGCTAACCTTATACATTTTATTTATTGTTAAATAACTAATTAATAGAATAGAGTTTATCCAAGTGGAAACGGAAGTAGCAATAGCAATCCCCGTATGCTGATACTCGTTCATTAACAAAAGGTTTAGCACTACATTAATTCCAAGACACATTAGCGAAAATATGGTTGGTATTTTCAGATTGCCTTTAGCAAAAAATGTAGGTAGCAATACTTTATTTATAATAAATGCAGGTAAAGAAAGAGAAAATGCTATTAAAGTGGGAACAGTTTGCTGCACTGCATAATGATCAAACCGGCCGTAAGAAAAAAGCGTAAGTAAAATTATGTCGGGAATAATGATAAAGGCAGCAGTTGTTGGCATAATTAACATTAATCCTATGTTGAGAGCCTTGTTCTGTATTTTGACTATATTTTCAGTATTATCCACCTGTTTTGAAATTAAAGGAAGAAGCACTGTACCAATTGCAGTACCGATTATTCCCTGCGGTAGTTGATTTAGTCTATCGGCATAATATATATAGGACACCGCATTTGGTATAAAACTCGCCATGATTGTATCAATCCATAAGCTTATTTGAGTTACACAATTGTTGATAATTGCAGGTATCACACGCTTAAAAAATAACCTTACTTCATTGCTTAATTCAAGGCTAAAAGAAAAAGCTGCCTTTAACTTGTATGCACTAAATAGTATCAAAAGTAGCTGGAAAATTCCTCCTATAAGGACAGCTATAGAAAGGTTGTGCGCTGGAGTTTTTACGTAAGGCACAAACAAACTGATGATTAAACAGAGATTCAAAACGATTGGTGCAATAGCTGTTGAAGCAAAATGCTGCTTTACTTGCAGCATTCCACCAATAAGTGATGCAATTGAAACAAAGATTATGTAGGGCATCATAATTCTTGATAAAGTAACAGTAAGGGTAAACTTACTTTGGTCAAATCCAGGAGCAAAAATTTGAATCATATAAGGGGAGAAAGTTTGCATGATAAGGCAAAAAATTACTAAGATAATAAACGTAATGGATATTACACTACTTGCAAAATTAAATGCCTTTTTATTATCATATGATTCTGTCGAATATAATGGTATGAATGAGGTAGTGAACGCTCCTTCTGCAAAAAATGCTCGAAATAGATTGGCAAAACGAAACGAAGAAAAAAATATGTCTGCAAGAGAGTTCGCACCAATAACCGTAGCAATCAATACATCTCTTATTAACCCTGAGATCCTTGAAATAGCCGTAAAAAAACTAAATGTGAAAATACTTTTAAACATACCACTACTTCATTAGTGTCAATACAATTAACTATAATGGTAAAAGTATCAATGAAAATATTTATTGGCTAAACTTAAAACCCTCTGCAAAAGGAGAGTTAAATAATCAATTGACTATTTGCGCTCTTATGTTAGAAATTTTATATCTTGGCGGGCGTAGCTCAGTTGGTAGAGCGTCAGTTTGTGGTACTGAATGTCGCCAGTTCGATCCTGGTCGCTCGCCCCACTAAAATTTTCTGCTTGACGGAGATATGAACAAATGGTAATATATCAATTAATTAGGGAGGTTATATGGATGACGGCACTAAAAGTCTTTTAATATTTTGTGGCGCAGCATCGGTAATAGGTGCATTTACAGGTCTGGGATTGAGTTTTACAGCTTTATCACCTTTGGTTATAGGTGGTGCCGCCATTCCTGTAATATTATTAACTGCATATTCTATATGCAATAGTGTAAAAGAAGGAAAATTCTCCAAAAAAGGTCTTTTCGGGGTGGCTTGTTTTTGCGTTACAAGTGCTGCAATTGGAGTTGGCCTTGCTGCAGCCGCAACTGCTATTTTTCCTGGTGCAATGCTTGGAATGGGCTCTGCAGCTTTAGCAGGTGCAACAATAGGAGTGATAGCACCGATAGCAGGGTTATTTGCAACCAAGGCTATAATATTTGCTGCTGAAAAAGTGAATGAATATATTATATCACCTATAGTTGAGTGTTTTTCTTCAAAAGAGAAGGGGTACAAACCAGTTTAAGCTAACCAAGTAAGCTTTTCTGTTATTCCAGTGTGCAACATTGGAATAACAAGATTTGACATTAACCGCTGATAATCGGAATATTAGTAGGGTACGAATTACTTAAAAAGCATGCATAAATATGACGTAGTGGTAGTAGGTGGTGGTCATGCAGGATGCGAAGCGGCTGCTGCGGCAGCTCGCCTTGGTACAAACACGCTGCTTATAACTCATAAAATTTCAACTATAGGGGAAATGTCCTGCAATCCAGCAATCGGAGGAGTTGCAAAGGGTGTTGTAGTCAGGGAAGTTGACGCTCTTGATGGAATAATGGGAAGAGCAATCGACCGAGCAAGCATACACTCAGTCATTTTAAATAGCAGCAGAGGTGCGGCAGTGTGGGGACCACGTGCACAGGCAGACCGAAAATTATACAAGCAAGCAATACAGGAAATTATTCTAAATTATAACAATTTGACGGTAAAAGAAGAGTCAGTTGACGATTTCCTTATAGAGAGTAATAACAATGGAGAATTGTGCATTAAAGCTGTAATAACAAGCTCAGGGGAACATATACTAACAGGTAAAGTCGTTTTAACCACAGGAACTTTTCTGCAAGGTGTAATTCATATAGGAGAACAAACAACCCCTTCAGGGAGAATGGGAGATAAGCCTGCAGTAGAACTTGCAAATACGTTGAAGAAATATGATTTTAGATTAGGTAGACTGCGTACCGGAACTCCACCAAGGCTTGATCGTGGCACTATAAATTGGTCAATATTGCAAGAACAAGTGGGTGATAATCCACCTGTGCCGTTTTCTTATCTCACAGAAAAAATTAACCAACCTCAGGTATCATGCTTTATTACCCATACTAATGAAAATACGCATGAAATAATTAGAGAAAATCTTCATAGGTCAGCTTCTTCGTATCTAAGTGACGTTGTTGCGCCAAGATACTGCCCATCCATTGAAGTTAAAGTTAATAAATTTGCAGAAAAAAGTAGTCATCAAATATTTTTAGAACCAGAGGGCTTGAATGATGATACTATATACCCGAACGGAATTTCAAATTCATTGCCTATTGAAGTGCAGTGTGAAATGATAAAGAGTGTCAAGGGACTTGAAAATGCAGAAATACTAAGGCCTGGATATGCAGTTGAGTATGACTATATTGATCCACGAGAACTAAGCCATACTCTTGAAACTAAGAAAATTAAAGGCCTATATTTTGCTGGCCAAATTAATGGCACCACTGGATATGAAGAAGCAGCAGGGCAAGGAATTATTGCCGGGATCAATGCAGCACTTTCTGCATTTGAAAAAAAAGAAAGCTTTGTTCTCCATCGTACAGATTCGTATATCGGTGTAATGATAGATGATCTAGTCACCAAAGGGGTGATCGAACCTTATAGATTATTTACCTCACGTGCAGAATATAGGCTAGCTATCAGGTCAGACAATGCAGATAGAAGATTAACACAAAAAGGTTATGATATTTCCCTTGTGTCGCATGAGAGATACTCTGTTTTACAGAATAAACTTAAATCTATTAAGCAACTTGAAGAAAAACTAGAGAGTTTGACGATTACTCCTGAGCAGCTTAGGTCTTATGGTATCAAAATATCTTATGATGGGATAAGAAAAACGGCACTAGATCTACTTAGCTATCCAAATATCGACTGGAATAAATTACAAGAAATGTGGCCGGAGTTAAGCAGCGTCACGCGCTGGGATGACACCGCAGTGGGTAGCATAACTAAGAATGAAATATGCGAAGCGGTTGAAATTGAAGCAAAATACAAACCTTATCTAATAAGACAAGAAGCAGATATGAAGTTTTTACGAGAGGAAATTAACACTCAAATTCCAATTGATTTCAACTATTCACAAGTTAAAGGCCTGTCAAGTGAAGTAATAGAAAAGTTGCAGACGATAAAACCAGCGACGATTGGCATTGCAAAGCAAATACAAGGCATCACTCCTGCAGCGATAGTGAGCATATTAGTGTATTTGAGAAACAGGAAAACGAAAGTGGCTGCTAATTTTGTATGAGGTGTTCTATGTCAAAAATCGAAGAATTTCGTTCTTTTATGCACGAGATAAACGTTGATGCATTTATGTTGCATACTAAAGATGAATATTTAAATGAGTATTCAGAGGAGCTAACAAAGCTGTGTGGCTTTACAGGAACAAATGGGCTACTTATCGTTACAAAAGACAACAAGTGCCCATTTTTTACAGATGGACGCTACATCACACAAGCTCGCAATCAGCTCGATCAGGGCAATTTTCAAGTATATAATATACAAGAAGAGGATCCACGCGAATGGATAAAAGCAAACTTAACATCGACTGCCTCACTAGGTTATTATTTGCAATATTTTACCATCGAAGATATAAGAAAGTATGAGAATATCTGTAAATTAATACCCTGTTTAGCTGGAAAAAAAAGTGACTATCGAAAACAAGCAGTGGTTTTACATTCTATTAAATATGCTGGTAAAAGTAGTAAGGACAAATGTGAAAAAATAGCTAGAAGCGTAGATAAAGGAGCTGAAGCAGTGCTTTTAACTGATCCAAATTCAATTTCATGGTTATTAAATTTAAGAAACGAAAATGCTAAATATACTCCATGTATATTGGGTCGTGCTATATTGTATAAAAGCGGTAATGTTGATTTGTTTATTCAAGATAAAGAACATTCAACTATAGAAGCAAATTTAGGCAATCATGTAAATATTTTTGATATTAGTGAGCTAGAAAATTCGCTGCACAAGCTAAATTCAATAGTTATAGATCCAAACACAACTCCAATGAGTATTATGGCTGTAATAAAAGATAAACAGGTAGCTGAAAGAGAGGATCCTTGTCTAATTTATAAAGCAGTAAAAAACCAAACTGAAATAGCTGGGGCTATAAATGCGCACATCAGAGATGGAGTGGCAGTTACAAACTTTCTACATTGGCTTGAAAATAATGTTGGTACAGAGCTTGAAGCTGAAGAAAAGATTTTAGAATACAGAAAAGAGCAGAATTTGTTTAAGCAACTAAGTTTTCCAATAATTTCAGCATTTAATGAGAATGGGGCAATAATTCACTATCGTGCAAGCAGTAAGACGAATAAAGTAATTCAGAAAGATGGACTGTATTTGATTGACTCTGGTGGCCAGTACCTTGACGGCACAACTGATGTGACAAGAACTGTAGCAATTGGCAATCCAACTGATGAACAAATAACCCACTATACAATAGTACTCAAAGCTCACATTGCTATAGCAAGTGTCATCTTTCCTCCTGGCACTACTGGTGGAGAATTGGATATATTAGCACGTACGCATTTATGGAAATTTGGAATGGACTATATGCATGGTACAGGGCATGGAGTAGGAAGTTACCTATCAGTACACGAAGGACCACAAGCAATATCAAAAAGTAATAAAGTGAAACTCACGCCAGGGATGATACTTTCCAACGAACCTGGCTATTACATTCCGGGAGAGTATGGAATAAGGATTGAAAATCTGATGTATGTCAACAGACAAGAAAACGGCTTCTTAAACTTTAAACAACTGACCTCTATTCCATATGATAGAAGACTAATAAATGTGCAAATGCTTACTAAGGATGAAATTGAATGGATAAATGGCTACCATCAATTTGTCTATAAAAACTTAGAAAATAGCGTAAAAGATAAGAAATGGTTAAAGAAGGTATGTGACCCTTTATAAGCAAAGGAGCATTTTTTATTATTTAAAAAGTATTAATGCAATTGTGACAGGTATTTTGTATTGTTTTTAATTTTAAAATAATATATAATAAAGAACACGTATTTTTAGGTAGGTTATAATTATGATAGACAAAGGGCAAGAAGATGAATTTATGAAGCAGTATATGGATACTTGCAAAGAGCAAATAGAAAAATTAGCCAAGGATCCTGAATTGCTTAATCAGACTTTAAAACCATTTATGCAAATGTCTCAGCAGCTTATGGCTGGCGGTATGTTAGAAGGGGCTATGCCTGGCATGATACCTGATTTGGGCAGTATGGATGTTAACAAGATGATTGCTCAGATGAAGGAAATGATTGACTACATAAGAGGTAACTATAAGGAACTAATGAAAGAGCACAGCTCGCAGATTCAAGAGCTTGATGAATCCAGTAAAAAGCTAAGAGGCTTAGTTAAAAAATTGATAGAAAAGATCGAAAGTAAGTAAATAACATCTGGATTTCTGTCATTCTATATACAACTTTCTAGTTGGACGGTAAGTCGAGGTCAATTATTGATGCCATGAAAGTAGCTGACACTGGTTCCTTTATGACGGCAGTGCCCAGAGGTGTCATCCCAGTGCTTGACACTGGGATCCAGTTCTTATTACCTGGTGTAAAGTTAAGTTTCCTGGATTCCAGTGTCAAGCACTGGAATGACAGCAATCCTACGTCATACCGCGATTCATTCGCGGTATCTTAGTATAGATTCCGCTAACAAGTAGCGGAATGACGGTTTTTCAAATCGTCGATGAACCTAAGTCACTTTAGCTATAGTATCGGGAACGTAATTGCACATTGGTTTTACAAATTTGAAAATTAGTGTTAGATAAAAATATAAACGCAAAAGGAAAAAAAATGATTGAACTTAAAGGCCCAGAAATTTGTGCAGGCGGAAATAAGAAAAATTTGATTATTTTTTTACATGGTTGGGGCTCAAGTGGTGATAATTTTGTTCACCTTGCTAAAGTTATGAGCAAGTTTTTACTGGGTTCATATTTTGCAGTACCCAATGCTCCGTTTAAGAGAGAAATAGGTGATGGTTATCAGTGGTTTAGCTTGGAAGATCGTAGTGAGGAAGCGCTATATAATGGAGTAAAAAATGCTACATCAATTGTAAATCATTTCATTGATACAAAATTAAAGGAGCTTAATTTAAAAGATACGCAACTTTCTTTAGTTGGATTTTCTCAAGGAGCAATGCTTGCAATACATACAGCTCTCACCCGCTCTCAATCCTGTGCATCAGTTGTTGCATACTCTGGTAGGTTTCTTTTACCTTCAAAAACTGCACCAGAGATCAAATCAAAACCTAACATATGTGTTATCCATGGTGATGCTGACGACGTGGTACCTTTTTCGTCCCTCGACTTAGCGGTTAAAGCTCTGAAAGAAAATGGAGTAAATGTTGAAGGACACCCAATTCATGCATTAGGGCATATTATTAATGAAGAGGGAATAAAATTAGGAGTAGAATTTATCAAGAAGAATTTTAAAAATTAATTTTCATGCACTTGTTTTGCTTTGGTTATGGATATGTAGCTAAATTTTTATCGAAAAAATTACTGAACTTAGGTTGGAAAGTCAGTGGCACATCAAGAAGTAAAGATATACAAAATGTAATCCTCTTTAATTATGAGAAGGTTAGCCAAGATCTGCTTAAAAGCGCAACGCACGTTTTAATTTCTATTCCTCCAGATGGTGATGATGTTGTGGAGAGATACGGTGATTGCCTGCAAAATGTAAAATGGCTTGGTTATTTGTCTGCAACTAGCGTCTATGGTGATCACTCTGGTAATTGGGTGAATGAGGAATCTGAAACAAAACCTATAGAAATCAGAGGAGAAAAACGCCTTAAATCTGAAAGGAAGTGGCTAAATAGCAAACTGCCTGTACATATTTTTCGTTTAGCTGGAATATACGGCCCTAGTAGGAACGTGTTAATTGACTTGCAGCTTGGCAAAGCAAGAAATGTGAAAAAAGAAGGGCATTTTTTTTCTCGTATTCACGTTGAAGATATATCAAATATTTTATTTTCTTCCATGCAAAACATAAAACCTGGTGAAATATACAATTGTGCAGACGATTTACCCACTACACAATCTGAAGTGGTAATATATGCGACCAAACTTCTCAATGTTAGCCCTCCAGAACCAATTGAGTTACCAGATTATGCACAGAGTTTTTATTTAGGATCAAAGAGAGTAAGTAATGTTAAAATTAAAAAAGATCTTAATGTCTCTCTAATTTATCCTAACTACAAGGTGGGATTAGAGAGTTTGCACGTAAACAAAACTGAAATCACATCAGAATGATAGATAGGCTTATTGTCACTGCCATTAAGTTAAGGAAAGAATGGTTAAAAAATGAACTAAAAAGTCAGAAATAATTAAGGATTTATGACAAATGCTGAAACAGAATAGAGTAAACTTTAAAGCAGATAAACTCTGAAGTGTAAATTACTTAAGAAATAGTGACCTTACCCAGAAAAAGTGGAGAGAAAGAAAGGAGTTTTTTCGGGTAAAATAAAATTTTGGAGGATTAGAAATGGTAAGAGAATATACGGCAGAATTCAAATTGGAAGCTGTTAAGCTGGCAAATGAACAAAGAAAGGTAGGTCAACCAGTTG
>NZ_CACTIU010000025.1:0-15133 GCF_902713635.1 Wolbachia endosymbiont of Cardiocondyla obscurior
TCAAGCGTTTAAAACATAAAAAACGCCAATATTTTAAAGCGGATAATAACCACGGGGCTTCTTTTGCCTTTTTTTTCGTTTGGTAAATTTCTTAATATTTATAGCTAAACGACAATCGTCATCCCGCTGCTTGTTAGCGGGATCTAGAGATACCGCGAATGAATCGCGGTATGACGGTTCGTGGCGGTATGACGGTTCGCGGCGGCATGACAATAAGCTCGTCATCCCGCTACGTGTTAGTGGCTGAGATACTGCGGCGGTATGACGTAGGATTGCTGTCATCCCGCTACTTGTTAGCGCCGCGGCGGCATGACGTCTTAACTATAGAAAACTTGTATAGATTTTTTCTACTTCTGTGATATCATAAGCCTGTAATGATAAAATAAGTAAATATGGATAAGTCAGCGTATGAGATCATAGAACATGAGTATGACGTGGTAGTAGTAGGTGCAGGTGGAGCAGGGCTCAGAGCAACGCTTGGGATGGCTGCAACTAATTTTTCAGTTGCCTGCATTTCTAAAATTTTCCCTACACGAAGTCATACAGTTGCAGCACAAGGCGGAATTAGTGCAGCTTTAGGTAATATCGGTGAAGACGATTGGCGCTGGCATGCATATGACACAATAAAAGGTTCAGACTGGCTTGGTGATCAAGATGCAATAGAATATATGTGTAAAAACGCTGCTAAAGCTGTTATTGAACTTGAAAATTTTGGCGTACCTTTTTCTCGTACAGAAGATGGCAAAATATACCAGCGTTCCTTTGGTGGAATGACAACTCACTTTGGTAAAGGAAAATCAGCGCAGCGCACTTGTGCGGCAGCAGATAAGACTGGGCACGCAATCCTTCACACTCTATATCAGCAGTGTCTTAAATTCAACGCTGAATTTTTTGTTGAATACTTTGTGATTGATTTAATTATGGATAGCGAAACATGCTGCGGAGTTCTTGCTTGGTCGCTATGCGACGGCACATTACATAGATTTCGTGCGCATAGAGTGGTGTTAGCAACAGGTGGATATGGACGTGTTTATTTCTCTGCAACAAGTGCGCATACCTGCACAGGTGATGGTAATGGCATGGTAGTAAGGGCTGGATTACCACTTGAAGATATGGAATTTGTACAATTTCATCCAACAGGAATATATGGCTCAGGGTGCCTGATGACAGAAGGATGCCGTGGTGAAGGGGGGTACCTCGTTAATTCTCAGGGCGAGAAGTTTATGGAACGTTACGCACCAAAAGCAAGAGATTTAGCTTCCCGTGATGTGGTAAGTCGCGCAATAACAATTGAAATTAGAGAGGGAAGGGGGGTTGGACCAAAAAAAGATCATATGTATTTAACTATAGCGCATCTTGATCCGGAAGTAATAAAACTCAGATTGCCGGGCATCAGCGAAACCGCAAGAACTTTTGCTGGAGTTGATGTCACTAAAGATCCAATACCGGTCATTCCGACTGTTCACTATAACATGGGTGGCATTCCAACCAATTATTATGGAGAAGTGATCACGCTGAAGCAAGGTAAGGAAGAAGTGGTAGATGGACTATTTGCAATTGGAGAAGCTGCATGTGTTTCTGTGCACGGTGCAAATCGACTTGGTTCTAACTCGCTTCTTGATCTTGTGGTTTTTGGTAGAGCTGCAGCGCTCAGAGCAAGAGAGAAACTAAAATCCGGTACACCACATAAAAAATTGCATTCAGACTGCACAGACTGGATAGTAGATAGATTTAATAAAATGCGATTTGCCTCCGGTGGGCTAAAAGTAGCAAAAATACGCAGCGAAATGCAGAACACTATGCAAAAGTACGCATCAGTGTTCCGTGTTGCTGAAGTTTTAGAAGAAGGCAAAAAAGCTATAAAAAAGGTAGCAAAAATGATGCCTGATATTTCACTTGAGGATCGCAGTATGATGTGGAATAGTGATTTAGTTGAAGCACTGGAGCTTGCTAACATGATCCCACAAGCGGTTATTACCATGGAATGCGCAGCTAATCGCGAGGAAAGCAGAGGTGCCCATGCTCGTGAAGACTTTCCTGAACGTGATGACAAAAACTGGATGAAGCACACTATAGCGTGGCTTGAAGAAAAGAAAGGGCAAATTAACGTAAAAATTGATTATAAAAAAGTGGCTGAAAAAACTCTGAGCGGTGAGATTGATTTCATAGCGCCAGAGAAGAGGGTTTACTAGTTACACTATCCCTACACAATTTTTCAACGAGTTTTATTGATATGGTACTCATTTTAGTGTCTGGAGGACTCTCAGTATGCTCTGATTGATTTGATGATTTTTGCACCTCTTGCTCTTCTAAATCGTTGGACTTATTTTCTATATCTTTAACAGAGTTATTGCATTGTGTATCATTTTTTGGTGCGTTATCTTGAAGTGTAAGTTGCTTTTCTTCAGTAAACTTTCCTTTAATTTTTCCAAATCCTTCATAAATATTTTCTAAATTCAAGTAAATAAGATAACAAACTCCAATAACTGCTATAATAGATGAGGCAGTTGCAATTGTAATAATTCCTTGAGAAGCACTGAATATTGCTGCACAGGCTAAAGCAGCAAATACAAGCGTTGTCACTGCTTTACAAGCAACATTATTGATGTACTTCACAATATCGCGTGCTTTTAACTTCCTGCCAAAGTTGCACTTCAGTTCAGTTCTCATATCATCTGGAATAAGCGCTCTACCCATTGATTTCTCTATTCCTTTTATAGTTTTATAATACTCTTTGCTCCATAATCTTTCGGGTAGTATTAACTGCTTTGGGTCAACACCATTTTGCAATAATTTTACACAGAACTTGATCGTGTTATCACGGCTCTTAGGATTGACCAAATTATGTTTATCTTTTGTCGTCTTAGTAATTAGCGCTACTTGTAGTGGTGTGCGTTCTTTTTCGTTAGCGGCGTTTGCAGCTTTACTAAATTTCTCTTTTTCCACCGAATTTAAAATCAACTCTAAACATGTAACTTTTTGTTCTCCTTTGAATGAAGCAATATAGTGCAGAGCATTTTTTTCATCTTTATCTTGCACAGTAATATCTGCACCATTTTTTAGCAATAGTTCTAGGGTTTCATACCTTTTAGTTTTTTCAAATTTCTTAAGTGATCGGTTCTCACTCTTCTCTTGTATGCGCTGGAGTATCTGATGGAGCGGTGTTTGCCCTTCCTTGTTAGTAGTATTTACAGCATCATCTTTATTTGAAATCAACTCTAAACATGTAACTTTTTGTTCTCCTTTTAGTAAAGCAATATAGTGCAGAGCATTTTTTTCATCTTTATCTTGCACAGTAATATCTGCACCGTTTTGTAAAAATAACTCTAAGGCTTTATATCTATTTGTTTTTTCAAATTTTCTATCTGTACATGATCGATCCTCATTCTTTTCTTTTATATGCTGAAGCAACTGATGAAGAGGTGTTTGCTCTTTCCCGTTAACAGCATTTATAGCCTTACTAAATTCATCCTTACCTAAAGTCAACTTCAAACATGTAACTTTTTGTTCTCCTTTGAATGAAGCAATATAGTGCAGAGCATTTTTTTCATCTTTATCTTGCACAGTAATATCTGCACCGTTTTGTAAAAATAACTCTAAGGCTTTATACCTGCCAGTATCCTTAAATTCTTTTTTTACTACATTTTTTATTTTATCTTTCAATGAAGGCTCTTTACTCTTTTCTTGTATGCGCTGGAGTAGTTGATAGAGCGGTGTTTGCCCTTCTTTGTTTTTATCATTTACAGCTTTTATAAATTGCTCTTTTTGACCTGCTTTTAGCAATATATTGAGAAGTTCAAGTTTTTGTTTTGTTTCAGGTTTAACAATCAAGTGTAAAATATTATTTCCTTTTTCATCTTTTATGCTGCTAATATCCGTACAATCTTTTAGATATTTTCTAAATTTCCTGTTATTTCCATTTTTGATCGCTTTTAGTAATTGAACATTATTATGCGTTGTTCCGTTGCTTTTCTCTACTTCTTGATCTTCATTTGCTGTATTAGGGTTACTGATTGAATGTTTCTCATAATCATCACCAGCATCGCTACTGTAGTCACTTTCAATTCCACTGTCCCTACGATCATTTTGGTTACAATATTTGCTATTATAAGTAATTTCTGAAATTGCTTGCTTTACTCGCTCTTTTGTTTCATTTGATATTTTTTTCGATCGTTCTATTGCTTTATCTAGCACTGGAAGGAAGCATTGGACATAATACCTATAATATTTCTCTTGTTCTCTAAGTGATTCTTCTAATTTAGTTAATACTTCAGGACTAGCATCTTTCTCAAATAACCTTTTACACTTCTTGAGGGTTCCATCTTGACCTCTTGGTTTTTCACGCTTGTGTTCTTCTTTTTTTACCTTTCTCTCTATAATGCCATACAATTGCTCGTCTTTTCTATCCTGCTCTTGCTTTTTATTTTTATCTATGCATTCACCTAATTTATCTGCATTAGTAGTTAGTGCAGTTATATCTATACCCATACTAAAACCTCAATATTAAAAGCTATTTAAGTTGTCAGCACTAAACTAACAACCAAGAAGTTTGACTTTTAAATTGAGCTAAACGTTGTATATGTATAGGTGGAAAGGCAGAAAACTAGTTTCTATTAGAAAATCTGTTATCATAGTCAAATCCTCACTTGAACAGTTGCTACTATTTTAACCATTTAATCTTAAAAAATAATAAATATAGCTAAACTGTGAAATGTGCTATTGGCTAAAATAGGATAAGAAACTATAGCTGCAAATATCCAAATTGATGTTTTTATCAGTCTTCCAGACTTGGTTTTTCTTTTAGTTTTTTAAGTCTTTCTTTATTTAGTATGGAGCTTATCTCTTCTACACTTTTATCAATATCATCATTGATTATTACATAATCATATTTATCACGTTTGCTTATCTCTTTTTGAGCTTCGGCTAATCTGCGCTCTATTTCGCTTGCATCATCACTATTACGCTTTTGCAAACGCAACCTAAGCTCTTCCATTGAAGGGGGAAGTATAAAAACACTTACAACTTTTTTTCTCATGAGCTTGAATAAGTGAAATGCTCCTTGCCAGTCTATGCTGAGTAAAACGCTTATTCCATTGCTTAAGTTTTGCTCTATAAAATTTCTTGGTATACCATAAAAATTCTCAAAAACTTTGGCGTATTCAAGCATTTGGCCAGCTTTGCATAACTCGTGAAATTTTTCTTCGGTAACGAAAAAATAGTCTTTTCCATTTATTTCGCCGGGGCGAGGCTTGCGCGTAGTCATAGAAACAGACCTAACTAAATTAGTTGATCGCTCAAGTAATTTTGCTGATATAGTAGTTTTTCCAGCTCCAGAAGGGGAGGATAGAACCAATAATACGCCCTCACTTTTTACGGTCATTTTTCTTTGCATTTTTTAACATGGTGCTTTTTGGATCAGAGTTTAAAAAGCTAGAACCTTCTAAATTAGAATTTGATAAGTTGGTGCCAATGAGAGAAGAGTTATCAAAGACAGTATAGCGCAAATCGGTCTTTTCAAAATTTGCCTTATTCAAATTAACGTTTACAAACTTTGCTCTACTCAATGTTGAATTAGAAAAATCGGCATTTTCTAAATTCATATTCTTAAATTCAAAGTAAGAATAATTTACATTAAATTTTTCACCCTGTGATATTTTCTCTTGCAAATCTTTAATCGAAGTTATAGCATTTTCTGAACCTGCAAGTTTTTTCTGTCCTTTATTGTCAATCAAAATTGAATTATCAAATTTGCAACCTGTTAAGTGAGCATCAACAACTGAACTTTTATATATGCTTGAAGAGAGAAAAGACATATCACTAATTGTTGAATTACTCAAATTGCTAAGAAAAAAGCTAGTTTTCCTAAAGGCATTAGCGTGAAGCAAAGAAGATCTGAAATCGCTTTCAATAAAATTTGAATTAGTTACTTTTAAATTGGACCAACTCGAATTATCAGCTAATAAATTAAAGAATATTGAATTTTCTATTTCACTGGAATCAATATTATGGCGAGAAAGTGTACTGTTATAAACTTGAGAGTCTTGGATTTTTATCTTATACATTGAAGTTGTAGAAAGGTCTGAATCTTCTATCTTCGCAGAGGTGAATAGTGAATGGTCAAAAAATGAGCCATTCATGTTAGAATTTGCAACTTTAGTATTATGAAACTTTCCGTGACGAATGTCAGCATTAGAGACATTAACTTGATGCAGTTCACTAAAACTAAAATCAATATTGGATAAATCAGCATCATGAAGATTTGCTTCAGAAACATATGCATGTTTTATCTTGGAACCATTTAGTATAGATTGAACAAAACTTGAATTATCGTCATTCACATAGGAAATTTGTGTGTTGCTTAAATTAGCCTCGTCGAAGTTACTGTTAATTATGATAGAAGAATTAAGGCAGGCATCGGAAAGATTGCTACCTGTAAAGTCTGATTCTTTTAACTCTGCACCATATATGTTAGCATTTTTTAATGAAGAAAATTGTATCTTTAATTTATATGCATCCACTCCAAAGAAACTTGCATTATCAAGGTTGTTTTTCTGCATAACAGTATCGTTTATTTCACTATCACTAAAATTTACGTGGCTAACATTCGAGTTTGATAAGTTGGAGAAATTCATTTTCACATTCGAGAAATTAGTATGCAAACCAATTACGTTGTGCATACTTACTTTTTTGAGATCGGAACTGATAAAATCAGCATAACTAACATTAGACTGATCAAATACGATATCTGTTAAGTTTGCAGAAACAAATTTTGTAAAACTCAAATTTGTACCTTTTATTTTAATGCCATGTAAATTAGCATTGGAGAAATTAGCACCACGTAAATCAACATCAATGAAAGACACGTCGGATAAATCGGTGTTAGAAAAATCAGCACCAATCAGACTTACTCCATCAAAAACAGATTTACTTAGGTACAGTTGGTTAAAATTAGCTCCATTTAAGTTAGAACCAAAACCTTTCTTAAAATCTTCTGGCACGCCCTCTTTGTGGCACTGCACCAAAAATTCAGCAAAGTCTTTTTTACTGTAAGATACGTATTTTGCATCACGCAGAGCATTTAAAAAATCACTAATCTGATTTTTTTCATCATTTATTTCGTTTCCATAACATAAATGACCAACTAAAATTAATATCAAAAATCTAATCATCTTGCTTATCGCACTGTATTTCTTTCGTTTTCACAGCCCAATCGTACATTGCTGAGCTTTCTTTATTGTCTATTTTTCTATCCTCCAAAAGATGTGGCATCATTTCGGCAATCGCATTTATTATATTGATCTGCTTTTTTTCGATTGCTATATCAATTGGGGATTGAAAATTATTGTTAACTACTCTAAGATCAGCACCTTGTAATAAGAGAAAGCGCACTATGTCTACCTCACCTTGTTTAACTGAATAAATGAGAGGAGTATCACCCAATTTATTTCTAAACCTTAGTATCTCTTGAATTGTTAATCCAATTTTTTCTAGCTTACTTATTACTCCTCTTAAGCAAGTTAAGTTGTTCTTCTTAATGCAGTAAAAAAATTGCTTACTGTAATCATCAATAAACACAGTTGTAGGAAGATGCTCATTAAGGCTATCATATTGTCGTTTATATATTGACTTGCTTTGTATGTCTTTATGACCCCATTCTTTTATTGGTTCTCTGTTTAGCTTTGTCCATTTTTGTAAATTTTTCTTTTCACTTTCATCTTTTTTAGTTATAGGTTTTACTCTATTGCGGTCCTTGGAATTACTGTTTGTTTCTTTCACTTTTTTTTCTTCAAACTGACTCTCTACTTTTTCTTTTTTTTCCTCTAATAATTGACTCGCATCACTTTTTGAAAGTTCATTATCTTTTATATCAATCTTCTGATCAGCTTGTAGATTTTTTTGCGGATTAGCTGTATTCTCATTTAAATCAGCACTTAAAGGCAAAGGCTCTGGTTTCAAATCTTTATTCACTTCTTTATTGGCCACATTTGGTAAATTTTGAGCAAATTTGTCTGTGCTTCCTTCTAGCTGGTCATTTGGCAAATCTTTATCAATCCTTTCACCTTCACTTATAGTTTTTTCAACCACGAAAGCTTTGTTCTCGTTGTGTTGCAGTTTCTCTTTATCGGTAGTGCCGTCTAATCTTTTGCTCTCAGCCTCTTGTGTTTGTTTAGCATCGACGTTGCTTTTCAACTCATCTTTTTGATTTGTGCTATCTTGCTTCCTTACACCTACATTTTCGTTTTTATGAACTGATTCAATTTTCTTTTCTTCAAGCTGCTCTACGGCAAACAGGATGGGTGATCCGAATACGACAGCTAATAATATAAAATATAAAATATTCTTCATAAATATCCCAAGCATAAGCTTAATTAAAATGATACTATAATCAAATGATTAATCTACAGTAAAAAATGCCTTAGGATTTAATTTATAAAAAAACAATAGATTTTTTGTATCTGTTCAGGGGCATCGCAAATATTGAAGCAAAGTGGTCATGTACGAACATTGTGATTTGAATCCGCTAGGGAGGATGTCATCCCAGTGCCCTGACTACTTGGATCCAGGAATTTTGATTAGAGATTAAGTTGGTGAGTATAAAAGTAGCTAACCTTATGTTAAAACACAATATTTTTGGTGAGGGGTTGTATTAAAAGCTGGATTCCAGACTGGAATGACACCGTCATAAAGGAACCAGTGTCAGCTACTTGCATGACACCCTGACAACCGTCATCCCGCTACTTGTTAGCGGGATCTATGCTCAGAGATACCGCGAATGAATCGCGGTATGACGTAGGACTGCTCCCCAGAAAGCTACACATTAAACCTAAAGTGCATTATATCACCATCTTGCACGATGTAATCTCTGCCTTCAAAGCGAATTTTTCCTGCGTCTTTACAAGCCGGTTCACTTCCATACTTTATGTAGTCTGCAAAGCTTATTGTCTCTGCTTTTATAAAGCCTTTCTCAAAATCAGTGTGGATTACACCTGCTGCTTTATCGGCTGTTGACCCTATTTTTACTGGCCATGCCCGTGCTTCTTTGGGGCCCACAGTAAAGAAAGTTATCATACTCAGCACTTCATACATAATACGCGCTACTCCATCAAGCCCTGATTCTTGTAAGCCAAATTCTGATAAAAAACTCTGTTTTTCCTCTTCACTATCAAGATTTGCAATATCTGCTTCGAGTTTTGCTGAAATGCAATAAAATTTGCTTTTATTTTCCTCTGCCATTCTCTCTACCTTTTTAGATAATTCATTGCCAGTTATAACATTTGTATCTTCAACATTGCAAACGTACATAACGGGCTTTGTTGTCAGCAATTGAAGCAACTTCATCTCATCTCCATCGATATTCTCCAAACTTCTTGCAGGTCTACCTGATTTTAAAGTAGCCAGTACCTCTTGCATTAATTCAAGTTGTCTCTTTAGCTCTTTATCACCTTGCTTTGCTTTCTTTTCCAATTGAGGAAGCCTTTTTTCTATGCTATCAATATCAGCTAGGATTAATTCCATTTCTACCACTTCAACATCTGATATTGGATCTATTTTACTGTGTACATGGCTGATATCGTCATCCGTAAAGCACCTGAGCAGATGAACGATGGCATCAACTTCTCTGATATGGCTTAAAAATTTATTGCCGAGCCCTTCGCCTTTACTCGCACCCTTTACCAGACCTGCAATATCTACAACTTCTAATTGGTTGTAGATTACCTTCTCTGAGCCTGCAATTGCTGCGATTTGTTTCAAACGTTGATCTTTTATCGAAATCTTGCCTATATTTGGCTCGATTGTGCAAAAAGGATAATTTGCAGCTTCGGCTGCACTTGACTCTGTAAGCGCATTAAATAAGGTTGATTTTCCTATGTTTGGTAACCCAACTATACCGCAGTTAAAACTCATATTTGCTATGTAAAATTATAACTATTGCATAATTTAAAAATTTCTGCTATACTTAATTAGTCGCTTATTGACAATTTTGTTGGTATAGTAATATATAGCTTAAATTAAGGTAAAACTATGACTACAGCTAAGAAACGGAAACTACCAAGTGACTTTCATGATGTTGAGGTTGGAATAAAAAGGCCCAGGATCTCAGGGCAAGAAATAACTCTTTTAAATAGTAACCCTTACCCTGACAATTTCTATGTAGGACAAGCAATTGGTAATGGAAGCTGTTTTTTTGACTCGTTCAGGCAAAGTCTAGAACAACAGACAGGAGAGCAAGTTACTGCCGAAAAATTAAGAAATGATTGTAGGGAATTTGCGCAAAAGAATCCACCAAAGTGGTTTACAAATGCAATTGTCAATAGTCATGATAACAATGGCCAGCACCGTAGTGAAACTGTAGATGATTATACAGCAGACATTATGCGTAACAGTAGGTGGGGTGATCCTGACGTTGAAGGCAGAATACTTTGTGAAAAGTATAAGGTAAAGCTACATGTTATAGAGAACCAGACTGTTGATAACCAAGATCTGTCTTTGCATGAATTAATAGACAATTCAGGTTCAAAAAGTGCAGGTGAATACAATAAAGTTGATTATGATGATAGTAGTATTGTGCATATAATAAACAAAGGCGGATTGCATTTCGAACCATTGCTTGATAGAAATAAAAGTTTAGCAAAACAACTGCAAGAGGAAACCAAACTTAAACAAGAGCAAGAACAAGAAGATTTCCTATTAGCAAAAAAACTGCAGCTAGACGAGATCTTAGAATATTGTAACCTTTCAAAGGATATCTCTGAGAGAGCAGAGGTTGAAAAGGGATTTGATAAGTTATTGGCAGAAAATGCTGATGGAAAAATTGGTGATGTTGTAGGGCAGTGCGTTAGTGATATAAAGCAGCGCATAGAGCGCTCTGAGAAGCAAAACCCTTCAAGCTCACCAAGATGTAGTATGGAGGAATCAAGAACAGAAAAAACATTTCATCAACAACAAATATCACAATTGGAAGTGTAAAATAAATCTTCATAGCCCTGTATATTTTTATATAGGGCTTTTGCAAGCATTTCATATAATATGAACTTGCAGTACGTACTAACCTAAATGCAAGTTGACCATGAGACTAGTTTAATTATTGATGCCATAGAGGAATTTGGTGGTGAGGCTAGGCTTGTCGGCGGGTGTGTGAGAGACTCAATTTTGCAGCGTGATGTCCACGACATCGATTTAGCTACTAATTTGCTTCCCAATCAAACGATTAAAGCGCTAAAACTCCGTAATATTAAAACTATTCCAACTGGCTTAAAACATGGAACTATCACTGCGGTTCTAAATCAAAGATCTTTTGAGATCACAACACTAAGGCATGATGTGAAATGTGATGGTAGGCATGCAAAAGTAGAATTTACCAATAATTGGCAAGCGGATGCTTCAAGGCGCGACTTTACATTTAATGCTCTGTATGCAGATAAGCATGGCCATATATATGACTACTTTGGTGGTATAGAGGACTTAAAAGCGCGAAGGTTAAACTTTATAGGCAACGCTGAAGATAGAATTAAAGAAGACTATCTACGTATTCTAAGAGCTTTTCGTTTTCATGCAAAAATATGTGTCGGAGATTTGAGTGATGAAATACTAAGCGTATGCAAAAAGCATTCGCATATGATCCAAAACCTCTCTGGAGAGAGAATAAGAGATGAAATACTTAAATTGCTGGAGTGCAATGATCCTTTTCCAACACTTAAGAGCATGCAAGAATCTGATGTTTTGCAAAAGATTATCCCAAAAGAAGTAAAATGCGAAATTCTGTCTTCGCCACTTCTTTTGGGCACTGATGCACTAGTAAAATTAGCGTTACTCCTTAGGGCTACTAAAAAAAATGACAGGTTAAGTCTTGGAGAATATGTAAGCAAATTTTTACGTCTTTCGAACAAGCAAAAGAAAAAGCTGCTATTTTTACTATCCAACGATATCAAAACAGAACTCTCAGAAAAAGAGCAAAAAAAATACATATCTTTATTTGGTAGAGAATTATATTGTGATTTAGTGAAAATTTGTGGTGTTGAGTCTGGAGAAAATGTTGATGAATACATTTCATTTGCTAACACATTCAATATTCCAAAATTTCCTTTATCTGGCGATGATTTAATAAGTATAGGTCACCAGCCAGGAAAAAGTTTAGGTAGAAACTTGGAATTGCTAAAACAACATTGGGAAGATAGCTCCTACACTTTAACAAAAGAGGAGCTGGTGCTTTATGCTAAGAGCCTATTCTAACTGCTTTCTGACTGTTCAATGAATGTATGCTTGCAATATTAGGGGAACTCATAGAGGAATTAGGTATATGTTCTTTTTTAGCTTTTTCTGTTAATTGATATTCGTTTACTCCTCCTTGAGTTTGATTACACATTCCCTGATCTGGAGATAAAAATTTATCTCTTATGCTTAATGCCAGTTGTAACTCTTGAATCTTATTTGAAAAACATTTCATTTTAGCCTCTGTTAATTTTCCTGTAACAATTTCTTTAAGCAATTCTCCTGAGTCGTTATTATTATTATTCTTGCTATTAAAGCTGTGCAAGATAGAGTCTACAATCTTATTTACCCCTTCTTGTTTGTTAAATTCTAATTTTTTTACGCATTTTCTAACAGAAGGTGACAACTTGGCTTTTAACGTGTCATCTCGTAGTTCTTTACCCATATTTTTTCCAATGTTACAATGTTCGTTGACAACTTCTTTAACCTTAGCTTCTATGATCTCCCTTGCGGATTGTTTCAAATTACTTTCTAATAATTCAAGCAGCTTACTGCTTTCAAATTTGCCATCATCTTGATTTGATAGAGACTTTATAGTTTCATTAAGCACGTTATGGCAAAAGTGTTTCTTTTCAAATTCAGAAAAACTTTTTTTCAACTCTTTATTTTTATCAGATAAAAATTTATCGCAATTCTCATTCCCACGAAGCTTAGATAAACCCTTTGGAATTTTTGACTTCATAGAACCAGTAGTTGATTTTGCAGTAGATACTGTACTCACTGTATCTGGCGCTTTAGTTTTTGTTTGCCCTTGTGTATCTTTCTCTGTTAACTTCCCATTTTGTTGTTCATCTTTAGCTGGTGAACTTTCAATTTGTTGATTTTTTAATGTCAGATTTTCATCAAGTGTTTTTGTACGCTCTCCAATAGAAAATATTGCAACATTTCTTGCTCTTTCTAATTTTGCATTCAGATGTTCAACTTGCTCTTGTAACTCTTCTTTTTTTTTCTTCGATTTTTCTTTCCTGACTTCTTCCACCCTTTCAAAAAGCTCGTTTATTTTATTGGTAAATTCTGCTCTGAATTCAGTTAATTCTCTTCCCTGGCACCCTATCATCTCACATTCTGCCTTCAACTTTACTAAAAACTCTTTCTCTTGTTTATCTGTAACTTCTACCAATTCTCTATAACTCTTTTTAAGTCTTATGATTATAGATTGCAATTCTCTATTTTCCTTTTTTAACGAGCTATTTTTTGATTGTAAGTCCGCTTTAAGCCTTATGATTATAGATCGCAATTCTTCAATTTTCACTTCCAATAAGCCATTTTTTGATTGTAAGTCTTCAACCTGCTGTGCTTGATCACTATTTTTATCCGTTGTTTCGACGTATTCGGTCTGCATTGCTATATCGTGAAATGTTACTTTATTAGTTTGAACCTCTCCATCCTTACTTATTACTCCACTTTGGCTCTCTCTTACTGCTACTTCAGGTTTTAAGTCAACTTGAACACTTCCATCTATTGTCTTAAAAGCATCAGTTTGAACTTCATTGTTTGCAGTAGTTTTATCGTAGTACAAAATATTTTCTGCCCATCTGTTCCATCTCTTGGGCAATATTCGTCCAATCGTTTTTAGAAACAACCAAGCAAATACAGTAGACCAACTGTATTTTTTTTCCTTTCGTTTAACATTAATTTCATAATTAGCCGTATTATTAATATTTGGCATAAAATTACCTTGTTTTTTAACTTTAATTTACAGAAAATTTTAACAGTGATAAAGTTATATATATTAGTATAATAAATACTAACACAGGTGTCAAATTATGGTAAAGTCTTTGCCCGCCTAATACACTTTAAGCAGAAATGTACATGTCTGCAAGTACAGCATTTGCTTTTTCTATCGCTCTTGCTAACACTTCCTGTTCATTGTTCTGATTTTTCACATTGATTACCTGAGCAGCCAAGTTTGCAGGAAAAGTGACCAAACTGACTTCCCATAATTCCACTTGTTTTAACACTCTAGCTCCACTTTTATGATCAACATCATACTCTATAGGTATATAGCCGATGGAAAGTCCGTTAATTGCCCCAGTTTTGAGCATCAAATACACTTCTTCTGCTTTCTGAATACCCAAAAGTAAATGTGCAATTATATATAGACCAACATCATTTTCGTAAATATCTATGATACTACCTATAGGTTCGTCAGGATTATGCTGCCAAAGGAGTTTTATTTTATTTCTGTTTAAATTTTCCTTAAATGCTCCAGGCAATATCAGATCATTTTGTTTATCAACTATATTAAAAACGCTAGCATAACCAGAAAATACACCGTTTTCTCCTATGCTTTTTATTGACAATGGTGAATAGAGAAATTTCTTATTCATAAAGCCTCCTGTAGTATTGGGAATTTTGTTTCGCAATGCACTGCGATATAATTCTATTATATGCAGTGCTCTAAAAGGGGGAAGCACTTTTCTTAGTTACTAAAAACGCTAAATTGTAATATGGTACAATGTTACAACGATGTCATGAAAGTAGCTGAAACTGGTTCCTTTATGACGGCAGTACCTTCTCCTGTCATCCGAGTAGCCTCCTTTTTTTGTCATCCCAGTGCTTGACACTGGGATCCAGAAGACTTAATTTCAACCAAGTGGCTGCATAATAAAGGCTGGATTCCAGTGTCAAGCACTGGAATGACACCCTACTTAACCGTCATACCGCCGCGGTATCTCTTAACATAGATCCCTTACTTAACCGTCATACCTTAACATAGATCCCGCTAACACGTAGCGGGATACTATCTACACCGTCATACCGCGATTCATTCGCGGTATCTCAGCCGCTAACAAGAGATCCCGCTAACAAGCAGCGGGATGACGGTTGTCGTTTAGCCATAAACATTAAGGAATTTACCAAA
>NZ_CACTIU010000026.1:0-14844 GCF_902713635.1 Wolbachia endosymbiont of Cardiocondyla obscurior
CCATTTCTAATCCTCCAAAATTTTATTTTACCCAAAAAAACTCTTTTCTTTCTCTCCACTTTTTCTGGGTAAGGTCACTACTGCTATTCCACGTCAAGAACAACCATAAGTTCATTAGGGTTCACATAACCTAAAGCATTTTTTGCTTGCTCATCAAGCAGATCTAAATCTAAGCTTTTTTCATATAAGCCAAATACTTTGTTGTCCAACTTTTCCTTTTCAGAAGAGACATCCTTTAGCAAAAGTTTATTGTACTCGATTTCTTTTTTTAAATCGATTAACGTCAATAAGCCACGTTTACCTGTAATTGTGCTAATGCTGAAATATAATGTAAGGGAAGAAATGAGTAAGGCTGCGCTTAAACACAGTAACTTTTGCTTCTTTTTAGATATAAGCACCGTACTTTCACATATAAAAAATATATAACATGAAAAGGTGAACAAAAAGCTAAGAACCTTGACGCGCTTTACACCTTGGCTTTACCTTATTTATAATGTAAATCTTACCACCCCTTTTCACAACTTTACAATTTTTATCTCTGTTACGATGAGATTTTAGCGACCCTTTGACTTTCATATCTATAGTAAGAATTAAATTACTTTACATTATAATCACTTATCAAGAGTTAGTCAATTGATAACATTTTATTAAAATATTGTATAATTGTTGCTGATACTTCTTCGATCGACTTTTGCGTGACATCGATAATTGGCCAGTTATTCTGTTTAAAGAGCTCCTCTGCTTCTTTAATTTCCTTTTCTACTTTCTCAGGGTTAGCATATATATTATTATCTTCGTTGTTAATTGAAGTAAGTCTATTTTTGCGTATTTCTATTAGCCTACTTACGTCTATTGTTACCCCTATCGTTAGTTTATTTTTTAATTTTGCCAAGTCAACATAAAAGGGTACTCCACTAACAAAAGGAATATTTGCAACTTTATAGCCTCGGTAAGCTAAATACGTACTGGTGGGAGATTTTGATGTACGTGAAACTCCAACCAAAATTATATCTGCTTTATCAATATCTTGAATATTTTGTCCATCATCATGATTAATAGTGTAGTTTATTGCCTCAATGCGCTGAAAATATTCGTTATTTATCTCAGTATGCAAGTCAAGCTTTTCGTCTTTTTCAATTTCAAGATAAGACGAAATTTCTCTAATAATATGTGATAATATTGCTCTATAGGGAATTTTCAACTTTATACAGTTATCTTTTAGATATTTTCTTAGCTCATCATCAGTAATAGTGCATATAACAAAATTATGCTCATCACTTTTCCTATTAATTTCCTCCAGAATTTTGTCAATCTGCTCTTCTCCTTTTACAAAAGACCAAACATATTCGATCGTTTCTACAGAACGAAAGTGTTTCAGAGCTGATTTTGCAACTGATATAACAGTTTCACCACTTGAATCTGATACTAAGTGTAGATTAAGCTTTTTAAGGGTCATATACTAAAAATAATAGCTAGCAATCTGCTACTGAAATTATGCTAATTTGTTGACCTACGTAAATATAGAAAAACTATCCTGTTGATAAAACTCAAACTAATTGGTAAATTCTTAACACAATTATTCTCAAAACGAATGTTTTTATTAAAGCCTACAAATTTCTCTTATTTTTCTAAGAAAGCTCTACCTTGGCTTGGGGTTATTTGTTTCGCATGTTTTTTAATTGGAATGTCTTTGGCGTTATTCTTCTCTCCAGAAGATTATAAACAAGGAGAAATTGTACGAATCATGTACATTCATGTGCCTTCTGCATGGCTTGCTCTTGGAATATATGGATTAATTGCATCACTTGGTTTCATTTCATTGGTATGGAACAATAGCATTGCTAGTGTCTTGGCACATGCTGCTGCTCCTGCAGGGACAGTCTTTTCGGCAATATGCTTAATCACAGGCAGCATCTGGGGAAAAGGAACCTGGGGCACTTGGTGGGTATGGGATGCAAGGCTTACTTCAATGCTGATTTTATTTTTCCTATATGTTGGCTACCTTTCATTGTGGAGCGCTTTTGATAATGAAGCGAGGGCAGAAAAATCAGCAGCAGTATTTGCCATCTTTAGTGCTATAAATATTCCTATAGTAAAATTTTCCGTGAATTTATGGTCCACTCTCCATCAGCCAGCAAGCATTTTGAGAAAAGGTGGAATAGCAATAGAAAGTTCCCTGCTGTTGCCACTGGTTGCAATGTTTATGTTTTGTGCCACATTTTTTTTAGTAGTGTGGATACTGTATTCACTTTACTTAATTAATTTATATAAGATAAAGAGAGAAATCAGTATGCGGTATTAGGCCGAGAGATGAAAATAGAACACACCACATCACCAAGTAGCAAAGACATTGAATTCCTACTCAAAAAGATTAATGAAGAAACCGTTGATAAAGGTACGTGTAACCCATTTGCTTTTTTTATTCGCGATGATACTGAACAAATTATTGTAGGTTGTAGCGGTTTTGTTATCTATGGTTCAATTTACACTGACTTGCTTTGGGTGCACTCTGATTATAGAAGAAAAGGTATGGGAAAGCAGCTAATGGAAGAAGTTCATGATTATGGTCGTGAGATGCACTGTAAAATAGCAACCGTTGCAACCATGAATTTTCAAAAAGCGAAAGTATTTTATGAAAAGCTTGGGTATAAGTGTGATCTTGTACGTCCAGGGTATGTTAACATGTATATTTTTGAAGAAAGTGTTGTGAGATGCACTGTAAAATAGCAACCGTTGTAACCATGAACTCTAAAATATTTAAAGAGCCTACTAATATCTTTAAGGTAAATGTTCATGTGATTCCGCAGAATAATTCTGTTTTTTGATTCTATCTGTCCATTTATCATTTTCTATATCTTGTTTGTTGGTTGCTTTTTTTTCTTGCTCAACAATTGCCTTATCTATCTCCTTATGAATTGCATCAATTGCATTAATCGCACCTCCTTTTTTGTATACTTCGCTTTTCCCTTCAATAATTAACTTAATAAAAGTATTTACAACAGACTGCACTTGATTATGATTAACCTGACCTTTTGTCAAAGAAGGTAAAGAGCCTAATTCCATCAATACTTCTGGTGCTGTTTTATCTTGAGTGGAAAGTCCTAAATTATCTGCTACTTTACTTATTAATAACTCTCTGTGTTCTTTATTATCTTCCAATTTAGCATAATCACTCAATAGATCTATAACGGTAGATACTCTGACTTCAACAACATCATCAACATCTTCATCTTCTAGAGCAACTCCTGACCCCAATAACCTCTCTCTGAGATTTTCGCTTAAAAGATTGATAAATTCTTCATTTGCATCTGATCCTGTGGTTGATATTGTACCATCTAAATAGTTACTTTGAGCACCGAAGCCATGCTCTATTTGTATTTTTGTCTCAGGTTTAAATCCTAATTTTGCACAGAATTTCTGAAAATATTCTTTAATAATGTCAAACAAGCTCTTGCCATTATCTTTATAATTTTTTAACTCTTTAGGAATAGTAAGTGACAATTTACCATCTCTGTATGTTACAAAGTCTTCACCATTGTGAGATTCAATTGTAAATTCCAATGAACTAGACAGATTACATATCTTATCGCCATGCATAACTTGATTTTTAACAGAGAGTATTGGTAGCCTCATATCAGATCTAATTCTCACATTATTTTGGTTAGCACAATCAATATTTATTACTTTTTTAGGATTTTCTACTATGAACGACTGTCCAAGTGCAAGTTGGGTTTGTATAAATGGAGCAGCCTCATACCCTGCTTGATTACAATTGGTAACTAGCTCTTCTAAAATAGCATCACTTGGAACTTCTGCCCCAGCGTATCTGAACATTTTTTTGAAAACTTCTTTTGCAAAGGAACGGTAATCCTTGTTTTCATCTTTCTCTGTTGGTAATAGATGGATATACCTTTGGCCAGCATTGTAAAATTCTTCAAATTCTTTCTTATATGAATCGGTTTTTTGATGATTGGCAGTTTTGGAATTTTCACAGTGATTTTTCCATAGCTCACCCAATGCATTACTTACAAGCTCTTTCTCAATATCTTCGAGTACTGAAGCAACAAAAGCTTTGCCATGATCCGTATCTATTTCTCTTGTTCCTTTTTTGTTAAATATTTCGTCATTATATATATCATCACTATTAAAAAGTTCGCTTTTGCGGTGCTTAGCTCCTTCCTTAAATGCAATAATAAGATTTTTATCTATTTCTTTTCCGTTAATAATAAAATTCATCCTTTGAAAATCTAAGAACATTGTTTCACCGGAATTCGCTAATTTATTATCTTGATCTGCTCTTAATTTACTAAAATTGAACTCTTTAGCTGTGGCCTTTAATCTAACTACTGGACTCTTATTATTTTTTCCTTTTGTCTCTTTCATAAATAACACCTTACTGTAAATATGCTGTAAGTTATATCATATAATGATGAATAATTTGGTAATATATTAAGAAAATCGACAGTATATTTCTTTATTTAAGGGGTGTAGGAAAGGCGTAGATTTCTCTTTCCATTTGTAGCGTACTGCATTAATATTTATGTATTAATCTAGAAAATAATGATGAATAACATTGTAATTGTTGGTCTGCAATGGGGTGACGAAGGCAAGGGTAAAATAGTAGATTATCTTTCTGAGAATGCAGATGTAGTTGTGAGATTTCAGGGAGGAAATAATGCAGGGCACACTATAGTAGTAGATGATGAGGTTTATAAATTAAATTTACTGCCCTCTGCTGTTTTGAGGCCAGGCAAAATATCTATCATAGGAAATGGCGTTGCTCTTGATCCACACGCTCTAATCTCAGAAATAGAGTCATTGAAAGTTAAAGGAGTAGACGTAAACTATAACAACTTGATGGTATCCGAGAGCTGTCCATTAATACTGAGCATACATAAGGACAAGGAAAAGCTATTTGAAGATTTAAATGGAAATCACAAAATTGGTACAACAAACAAAGGGATAGGGCCATGTTATGAAGATAAAGTTGGAAGGAGAGCTATACGCCTTTGTGACTTAGAAAACGCAGATGAGCTCAATAAAAGAGTGGATACTCTTTTGAATTACCACAATGCTATCAGGAAAGGCCTTAACTACCAGGTGGTTAAAAAAGAAGAAATATTAAAGGAAATTCAAGAGATTTCAGAAAAAATTCTTTCATATAAAAAACCTGTGTGGAAGATATTAAATGACTTGATGAAAGAAGGTAAGAAAATAATATTTGAAGGTGCCCAAGGCGCATTTTTAGATATCGACCACGGAACTTACCCTTTTGTTACTTCAAGTAATACTGTAGCATCGCAAGCAATAACAGGCTCAGGGTTATCCTCCAATGCTTACATTATTGGTGTGGTAAAAGCTTATACAACAAGAGTGGGCAATGGCCCATTTCCTACTGAGCAGAAAAATGAAGTAGGAGATAGCTTGTTTACTATAGGTAAGGAACTTGGAACAGTGAGCAATAGAAGAAGGCGTTGCGGATGGTTCGATGCAGTTTTAGTGCGCCAGGCCGTACAACTCTCTGGAGTTTCAAGCATTGTATTAACCAAATTAGATGTGCTTAATTCTTTTGATACAATTAAAATATGCACTGGTTACAAGTATAGCGGAAAAATGTATGATTATTTACCCGCATCGCATTCAATACAAGGGGAATTAGAGCCAATATATGAAGAGTTTCCTGGCTGGAAAGAAAACACTCAAGGTAAAAGGTCGATTGAAACATTGCCTATCAATTTAATAAAATATATAGAAGGGTTAGAAAAATTAATAGGTGTACCAATTCATCTAATCTCAACTAGTCCAAAGAGAGAGGATGTTATTAAGCTTAAAGATTTCTGAAAACGTCTTTGTATCTTAGAGCCTGTACGTAATCTCAAAAAAGAGATAAAGTGAGAGGATAAAGTATATAAAGTAGGATATGCGAAGTTTATAACCAAGTGACATAAGTCGAGAAAAGTTTGAGATTATTGTAGCAGATCTGGAATCTTGCAGAAAGAAGACAAAACCAAGAACACTTGATTTACATGATATATTTTGTGGAGTGTTATACGTGTTAAAAAGTGGTTGCCAGTGGAGAATGGTATCAAAAGAGTTCCCAAAATGGCGCAATTGTTACGACTATTTTAAGAAGTGGAGTGAAAAACCAGATGTAAATAAAGAAAGTGTTCTGGAGCTGGTATTAAAAAAAAATAATTGCGACAAAACAATGGTCGGAAAAGCTTCTGCATAATTGATGCACAGAGTATAAAAAATGCAGATACTGCTGAAGCTATGATGCAGGCAAGAAGATTTCAGGGCCGTATTGCAGTAGATACGCAAGCATGCAATTTATACAACAACAGCAGAGATAACTGACCGTAGCAGTGCTGTGAGAATGGTCGAAAATGCAAAAGAAAACCTCTCGGGAGTTAAAAATGTACTGGTTGATGCAGGCTATACTGGAGAGAATTTTGTAACTCAAATAAAAACGATTATTGGTGCAACCGTTGAAGTGATCAAAAGAAATGAATTACGTTCCTTTGTTGTATTGCCCAAAAGATGGGTTGTGGAGCGATCTTTTGCTTGGTTAGAAAAATGTAGAAGATTGTGGAAAAATTGTGAGCGAAAACTCAATACTAGCCTACAAATGGTAGTTCTGGCTTTCACTGCCTTACTTCTGAAAAAATTATGAACAGGCTCTTACTAACTCTTATCTAATAAAAAAAATACTTGTGTAACTTCGAATAGTCTATTATGCAAGACAGCAGTATAAACATGTAGTAAGAAATGTATAATGAAAAATAAAAGCTCAAGTTTAACACTTGCAGTTATTTTTACACAATTAAGTAATCATAAAAGTTAGTGTAGGGCGAGGTTATACAGTTTGATTTCTTTTAATATATGTTAATTGGTATAATATAAATATAGTTAAGGAGGTGTATTATGATTGGAAGTTTGGCTAAAGAAGAAAAAACAGCAGAGGCAGGAAAAACAGGTGATCAACTTGAAAAGTGTATTGGACCAACTTCACTGAATGGGGAGGTTTATTACTCTACGCTTATCTACTATACATTAAAAGAGTTATATTCACAATTAGGTGATATCTCTTATGCTAATAAAACAAGATCAGAAAAAGAAATAATCAATTTTTATGTTCTACCTCAATTTGCACGCTTTAAAGAAATTATTGATGAAGATATAAAAAAAGATCCTTCGTTTGCAAATTCTGCTATTGTAAAGTTTTGCTCCTCAATTATAAAAAATAACAAATTACTTAAAGAATTAGAAGAAGTTAGTATTCCTGCCAAAAACTCTAGTGTAAAGGCAAGGGTAAGCTTTCAACTGAAAAATCTGAAAGAAAAGGTGTGGTTCTTAGGAAAACTAAAGGAAAAAAAGAATTTCACTTACGTGCAGAGGGCTTTTGGGGATAAGTGGAGTTTTTATGACCTAATAAATGATGGAGATTTTAAAAAAACGTACATAGATAAAGCAGTAACAGAGTCTGCTAATAAGAGCTTTAAGGAAGATATAGATAAATGCATAAAGTGGGCAGAGCAGGGAAAAGAAGCTGCAAGTAAATATCTTGGAGAGAAAGGCGTAGAGTTTCGAGCTTATTACACAGAAACTGATAACACTCATAGAGTTTTGAATATCAATCTTATTAATTACAATAGAAGTGAGCAAACCAGGATTAGTGACATTTTACAGCAAGAGAAAGATATTAAAGAGCTGAATATCTATTGCAATAAAAAACATGAAATACACGCTCATCGGAAAGGTAAGGAAAGATATTATGAATTTAAAGAGGGCGCATATTATGAAATGAAAAGCACTTGGCCTGTAAAGGATGGATCCGAAATGTGTACCATGATTATGAATGTGAGTAGCGATGGCATAACTGAAGTACTAAAATTTAATGATGAAGATTTTGTGCTATCGGATGAGATCTTAGAATTAATAAAGCAAAACGATGAATTATATATTCAAGGTCTCTCCTTATATGATGCTGTACTAGAAAAAGGTAAGGCTGCTGATGTTGTACCTACTGCTAATAATAATTTTCAAAATGAGTCTATAGCGGCCTATCGCGAGGAACCAGAGGGGGAATTAGACCCTAAAGTTGATGCTGACAATAGCCTTCCTCCTTCTATTAATAGCAATGCATCAACTCAAACGGAAGTCAATTTACAACACACTGAAACTCAAACAGAAGTTGCTTCACAACAAATCGAAACTAAAACGGAAGTCAATTTACAGCACACTGGAACTCAGACAGAATTTGCTTCACAACAAATGGATGAATTGATTTTAAATAATCAGATGCTGTCCGAAAAAAACGTTGAATTGAAGCAAGAAATGTCAAATTTGAAAAAAGAAGCTGTTGAATTGAAGCAAGAAATAGAAGCAGGGTTGCAAGTGATAAATAAAAAGCACCATGAATTAATACAAGAAAATCAGCGACTACAGGAGAAACTAGAAACAACCCAAGCAGAAGCTAATCAAACAATTGTAAAGTTAGAGAAGCAGAATAGCAATTTACAAGACAGGTTTGAAAAAGAGGAGCAAAAAAACACGGAATTGCAAACTGAACTGGCACAAAAAAATGAAGAATTAGCAGGTGTGTTAAAAGAGCTACAAGGGAAAGCACAAGAACTTAAAGGTGTATATGAAGAAAAAAGAAAGCTAAAGGAAGAGCTGAAAATTGTTAATGCAGGAAAGAAGAATTTGGAAAAAGAGCTAAATCAAGCACGAGAAGATGCGGAACAGATAATGGTTGAACGACGCCAGCAGAAAGAGCGCTTGAAAGATCAGCTAAGAGAATTAGATCAGGAATATAAGGTACAAGTAGAAATTGAGCAAAAGATTAAAGAATCAGATAGGCAGGATAGCGATTTACAAGATACACTTGGAGAAGAGAGACTAAAACTCAACATTGAAGAACTAGAAAACGAGTACGAGGAATTTCCAGGAGATAAGGTGCTTACACTTGAACTCACTAAAGATGAAGATAAAGTCGAAGAGTTAAGAAACGAGCTAGAGCGTGAGAAAGAAAAGTGTAAACAATTATTAGAAGAAGAAAATGAATGGGGTGATGAATTGGTAGGAATGCTTGATGGACTGGAAGAAAAAATTCGTGCTGATGAACAAAGGAGCTCCAACAATCAATTAACGGGAGAAATTTCTAATGAGTCTGGTAATGCTCCACGACAGAAGAAAAGGTTATCCAAATCTTCAAGCGTTGATAATGAGTCTTATGTTCCACTGAGAGAGAAGACAACATTACTCAGATCTTTAAGCGTTGATAGTGGACTTGATAGCGATGAAGAAAATTGTGATAATGATTTATCTTTCAACATAAGTCCTATAAGTTCTATTGAGAAGGTGGCAGAGAGTAGAAACGTAGGTAGGGTATCATTGTGAAGATGGTTGGGGTTAAGTTGCAACTTAAGTGGGGCGCAAAAGGTCTTTTGTGTTGATAATAATTTAAAATCTATAGTAGACTAAAAAAGATTATTAAATTATAATATAACATATGATAAAAGACGAGAAATCGAAAACAATTTTTGAAGTGGAAGGGGCAGTAACTGCTTTACTACCTGCAGCAGAATTTAGAGTGAAACTGGACAATGAACATGAGATTATCTGTCATGTATCAGGGAAAGTGAGAAGAAGTAAAATACGCATCATTATAGGGGATAGGGTGTTAGTTGAGATGAGCATTTACGATAGGAATGCGAGAAAGGGTAGGATCATTAGAAGGCTTAAAGGTACAAGTGACAGAACGATCTCTAAATAATCTTATTCTTGCTTCATCATCGAAAAGGCGTATAGCTTTACTAAAACAAATAAACATTGAGCCAGGTTTAATTTTGCCAGCAGATATAGATGAAGCCCCTTTAAAAAAGGAACTTCCGAAGGATTACTCAATCCGTATGGCAAAAAGTAAAGCGGAGAAAATACAAAGTTTAAATCCAAATTATTTTGTGCTTGGTGTTGATACAGTTGTTGCTTGTGGTAGAAGGATATTGCTCAAAGCTGAAAACGTTGAGCAAGCAGAAAAATGTATCCGCTTGTTATCAGGAAGAAGGCATAGAGTATACACCAGTGTATGTCTATTAACTCCCGATCAATCTAAACAACATATCAGGACTGTGGTTACAATAGTGAAATTTAAACGTCTCAGTGAACAAGAAATTAAGTATTATTTAGCATCAGAAGAGTGGAAAAATAGGGCGGGGGGATGCAATATACAAGGCCTAGCTGGAGTGTTCGTATTGTTCTTACGCGGCTCCTACTCTTCCGTTATAGGGTTACCATTACATGAAACCTATTGTTTGCTAAGCAATTATTTTAACTTCAATTTATATTGAAATACCTTTATTAGTATCTTTTTTTTGTTGTGACTCAGCAACCTGTTTAGCCCAATCTAGTGGTCTTTTATTTCTGTTAGCTAATGCAATTCTATTGCGATCATAACCATCAGTGTGTTCTGTTAAAGTATCTCCTCTTTCTTCTTCTATTACTCCAGCTTTCAGTTGTGCTTCATCTTTCTCTAGTAATTTATATAGTTCGCTATTTTTATCTACAGTTGGATTAGTGTCATTATTTTCTCGTTCTGCCACTGTTTTTTCTAACCACTTACGTATAGGGTCATATTGTTTACCTTCTCCTATCTTTTCTAAAATGTTTTCTGAGAATGAATCTTTAGGAATATTTTCTTTAGTAGCCTGTTGTGCCGGTTCTCTTAACCCTTTATCCGGGTTTCCCAATGCTCCTTTTAACTCACTCGTATCTCCGATTTCTTTTGGTTCAATGTTTTCTAAGCTCTTCTTTAACTGTTCAGGATTTACTTGAGATTGTTCATTATTGTCATGAGTTGGAGATGAATAGCCCGAATCGTTTGCTTTTATGTCTGTTGAGCTGTCTTTTAGCAACCCAACTTCTCTCAAGCGTTTTTTAGTTTCTTCGCTAATCTGACTCTGATCAGCTGGTTTTAACCCGAGATTTTCTTGACCTAATGTATTTTTAAGTTCTTCAAATAGAGTTAGATTACTTTGTCTAATATGTTCTTCTAATTTCCTTCCTACCTGTTTTAAATCTGTTTGAGATTTACTATCACTATTAGTTGGAGATATATAGCCTGAATCACTTATACTATTTGGTGTTGAAGCAGAGACACTAATAGTTGGACCTTCCACTATTTTTACATCTGCTAAATCGTCTTTTTGCAATCCATCTTCTTTATCTTGTGACAGTTTATCAGTAGGATCAACTTGCCTTAATCCTCTATTATCCTGCTGTGATCTATCTCTGATTTCTTTAAGAAGATTTTCAGGTGGAGTTTGATCACTTTGTTCAATGTTCTCTAAGCTCTTCTTTAACTGTTCAGGATTTACTTGAGATTGTTCATTATTGTCATGAGTTGGAGATGAATAGCCCGAGTCACTTTTATTATTGAGTGCTGTAGCAGAGAGCGGCTGTTCACTTTCTTTCCACTTAGCATCACTAGCATCTTGGTTATCACTGTTATCTGGAGAAGATGAATAAGGAATTATGTCCTTTAATGTCTCTAACGGTGATGGGTTATTTTTTCTACTTCCTGCAATTGATGCTTTTCTATCATCAACATCAATGTGCCGTAAGTTGTTTTTCTTGAAATTTCTGATGTCTTGTAACAGATCGCCTTTGCTATTTCCTTCTTGTTGCTGGGTTTTAGGTTGTTGCTGATCATTAGGTGTTTGCTCACTTCTATCTGGTTTTTGGCTTCCAGGTACAGCATGTCCAAATGTAGGATTGTCATACCGTTCATCTTCTTGCCTATTATCTTGATTGTGGCTTACAGACTTGGTGAAAGTAGAACTATCTGAAGAATCAGAAGTTGCACCTTTTTGCTGATTATTAGGTGTTTGCTCATTTTCGCGCAAGTCATCTGGTTTTTGGCTTCCAGATTTGGCTCCCCCTTGCTCATCGAAAACACCTTTTTTAGGTGGTAGTGAACTAGTTCTAGGTGGAAGTGGCGGAGGAGTTTTTTTGTTCTGAGGATTCTCCTCAAAAAGCGATTGTAGGTTATAAACTTGACCTCCCGAATTTGCTTCTCGTGCTGCTTGTCTAAGCTCACGCTTTTCTTTAGCCTCCTGAGAATTAATTTTATCGTCAAAATCTTTTCCAATTCCGCTATCGTAAGACTGCCTTCTGCTGTTAGATTGTGGTCCAAAATGTGAATGGTGATCTTCTTTTTTTCGAGTTATATCAGTAGCTTGAACACTAACATCTCTATTAACATCAATTCTTGTCGTAGTTTCAGATGATAGCTCGTTACTGTCTTTACTATGTTGCATCTCATTCACTTTTCCTTGTCCTTTCTCCCTGAATTGTATTTCATGCAAGAATAAACCACCTATTTTTACATCTCTGTTTACTTCTAACCGTTCTAGAGAAAAATCATCACCTTTAACAAGGTCTACACCGTTAGCATCAATCTTAATTTTGATCTTACATTCCTTCCCCTCCGCATACCACTTTAAAGTCATTTCATATGAACCATCAGTTACGACATAATGTCTTATTTTTTTCCCTTCTTCCTCGGCAACAAAACCATGCATTCCGCTCTTTCCATCACTATGCAATGTTGAAAATCCCGAGATTTCATTCTTCTCACAAAAATCACTATTTAAAAATTCGCTGATTTTAAACTCTTTTTTGTCATCTCCCAGCGTAATACTTGCGTGATTACCGTATATTGAAACTCCTGCAACATCATCAACATACTCTTTCAACCTTTCTTTAACTTCACTTTCAAGCTCTTGTCCAGCTTTCTTTGTCTTGTCGCATTTCTGAAGAATAACTCCATATGCTTTATCTTTGTTTTCTTCTTCGTCCCAATTCCAGTTGGCGTGTTTTGTTAAAAACTTTACTGTGTTAAAATCAACTCTAGCATTATAAATTGGGTCGTCTTCCTTTTTTATTTTATCAAATAAAGGAAAAATTTCTTGAATGCGCTCATTATAAATGTGTTCTTGTTGTGTATCGTTAGTGCCCATATATCCCTCACTAATAACCCTCTGCCTTTAGTTCTAGCTAATACTAGCTAATATAATTATCACAAGCATTGGTTGAATTTTTATTAAGGAGGTTGTGTTGTTACTCAGATGGCAACTTTTAATTGGCGCCTAATTTCAAATATCTGTCACTCATAGTAAACACTTCTGGATCTTGAGAAGTTAGTTTGAGTATGGCGAGTATGTTGATAAACAACAAAGCGGCGATCGAAATATCAGCAACATCCCATAGCAATTGAACTTTACCTATCGCACCAAGCGGAATAATCAAGGTAAAAATTACAACCCAGATTTTAGTGTATTTATTATCCATAGACACATAGCGTATTGTCTGTTTTGAGCAAAAAAACCAAGTAAAAATAGTAGTAAAGGCAAAACAAAACATTATGGCCATAATTAAATAGTCAATATAGGGCCAATTCATAGCTTTTCTAAAAGCAAATATGCACATGTTAGTACTCTCTAAATCAGTGACCCAAGAATCTGTGACAAGCAGTACCATTGTTGTAATAAACACTATGAATGCAACTATAAAAGGCGATATTATTGTGATTAGGCTCTGTTCAATAATAAATTTATTATTATTTTTCTTAGGAACAATTGAAGAATGTACGATTCCTTCGAGGCCAAGCCCTATATCTGTTGCAAAAATACCTCGCAAAGTTCCAACTTGAATAATAGTCAACATTTCTAAAATCAAACCTAGAGATAAACCAGAGTTAAAGCTACTAGTTGTAAAAAAACTGCTTGTTATTAGTTTTAGAGAAGGAAGAATATTTTCACTAAATTTAAATAATATGATACCGCAAAGTGTGAGGTAACTTACCGTCATTATCGGTATCATAGCCGATATAAAAATTTTAATTTTTTTTAAGCTGAGAGCTGCAACAACAAAAAATATTATGGCCATTACAATGCCACCAATGACTACAGGCACATCTATCATGTTAAGTGGTATTGATAGAGAATTTACCTGAACAAGGTTACCAACTGTTATTGAAACCATTATCATAACAACTAGAAACACAATTGTAGCTTTTCTAGAGTTAAATGCATCAGCCATGTAGGCTACAGGGCCACCTATAAACCGTCCGTTCTTTTCCTTTCTGGTTTTTATACTTAGATAACAAGTGACATATTTTATCACAGAAGTGATAACAATAATTATCGCCATCCACAAAATAGAGCCCGGTCCTCCGGTTTTTAGAGCAACAGCAGTTCCTGAAATATTTCCTACTCCTAAATTTCCCCCTAAAATTGTAAACAGAGCGGCTATAGAAGAAAATTTATTTTCTCCTTTTTTAGCTCCAAGGAGTGAAAGGGCGTATGGTAATCTAAATACCTGTAGCCATTTTAGTTTAATCGATAGGTAAACACCAGCAACTAGCATGAGTAATATTGTTGGCAGTAATAAAACAAACTTTACTGTATCCATCTGTAAAAGTGAGATTTTTATTTGAGTATACAACAAAAATTGAAAATACCTAACCTATTTTCTATGTATGACTTCGTTTCCGTCATTCTAGAAACCTTTTCTTGTCATCCAAGTAGCGTGACACATAACTGTACGAACATTGTAATATGGTACAATGTTAAGACGATGTCATTCCAGTGCTTGACACTGGAATCCAGCTTTTAATGCAACCCCTCACCAAAAATATTGTGTTTTAACATAAGGTTAGCTACTTTTATACTCACCAACTTAGTGTCCAATCTGGATCCCAGTGGGCTTTGTTGCATCGCTACTTATGAAAGGCTAACTATAGTTAGGATTATAAGCAACCTATTGAAAATCTTGTTTTTT
>NZ_CACTIU010000027.1:0-14731 GCF_902713635.1 Wolbachia endosymbiont of Cardiocondyla obscurior
GCCAGATACGTTGAGTTTTTTTGTCATTTAATCTGTACAGAGAAGATAAATAAATAGCTTCAGTTTCATGATAAGGGGACTGGCAAGGCTTGTCAAGCAAGTTTTTTGCAATATCAGGGGATAATTTCGACCATAAATCCCTATCAATAAATTTTAACAAAAATACTTCAGTGCATTTTCAAATATAAGCATTCCATCGCCATATTTTGGCACAGCAACACCTAAACGCTTGCTCTTTTCTTTTTCAAGGGGCCAATTATCTTGCTGGGTAAAAAATATTCCCCTTTCTGGATGGGGCATTAAAGCTAGCACTCTTCCACTTTTATCTGATAAAGCTGCTAGGTCGTATGTAGATCCATTCGGATTGTAAGGAAATTGTAGGTTAGCATAGTTGCCATTTTTATCAATGTAACGTAATGCGGTGGAATTGCTCTCAATCAATTGGTTCAAAATATCTTGATCCATAAAAAATTTGCCTTCCCCATGAGCAATAGGGAGATATAGTTCACTCAGACCCCGTAGCCAAACAGAATTACTCTGCGGATTAACTCTCACTCTAATCCAGCGGCATTGGTAATTGCCTATATCATTATGGATTAAAGCTAGATTAGAGAACTCTGGAATTAATTTTACTAATATCTGACAACCATTACATATTCCTATAATCAGCTTGTCCTGAGATAAAAACTCTTGAAACTCATCCAACAAGTTGTTTTTAATACGTAAAGCAAACGCATTACCAGCACCAGTGTCATCACCATAGGAAAAACCCCCTGGAATTGCAAGTATATTGCTTAATTTCAGTTCACCTGGATTATCTATGATATCGTTAATGTGAACGATTTTTACTTCAATATTACCAATACCAAGTTTTCTGCTGCATTCCATAAATGCAAATGCAGTTTCTTTTTCGCAATTTAAGCCATAACCAGATAGGACTGTGATTTTCATGAATTGCTAAAAATTAAAAAATTCGAATTTCCTTTTTACAAAATTTGCTACTAAATTTAACGCAAATAACACCAATAATAAAGCTATAATTGCGATAGCAGCAAGTTCAACAAATGCAATTTCAGGATTGCTTGACCATATGTATATTTGCACAGGTAGAACAGTCGCCGGATCGAAAAAGGACGTAGGTGTATCAGCAATAAATGCCACCATACCCATCATAAGTAAAGGAGAAGATTCACCTAAAATCCTTGCAATTGCAAGCACAGTACCATGTATTATTCTTGGTAACGCAATCGGTAAAGAGTGATCTAATATCACCTTGATGTGAGGTGCACCGAGCGCAAACGCTGCATCTTTTATCGTAATAGGAACATTCGCAAAGGCATTTTTTGTTGCAATTATAATATTAGGTAACATCATAAATGAAAGAGTCATTCCACCAACAAGTGGTGAAGAGCGTGGTAGCCCAAATATGCCAAGATAGAGAGTTAAGCCTACTACACCAAATATTATTGAAGGCACTGCAGCAAGATTATTTATGCTAATTTCTACAATATTGGTCATGAGCCTATTTTTAGGCATAAATTCGTAAAGACAGATGCCCGACATAATTCCTATTGGTAATGCTAATGCTAGGCACACTATAATTGTCATCAATGAGCCGATAAATGCACCTAAAATCCCTGCATTCTCAGGTTCACGAGAGTCAGATTTAAGGAATAAAGACTTATTAAAAAATTTTTTCACTCTCCTCTTTTCTTTTAGCCAATCAAGTAATTTAGCATAACGATCATTCAAATATTTATCTTTATTTATTGAATTAATTATACTTGACGCGGTAAACCAGATCTCATATTCACCACTATCTTTTACTTTCTTACGAAAAAATTTCTCTAGTTCTTTGTAAGAATTACGACTTAAAATTTCGTCACCGTCTTTAAAATCAGTTCCTCCAAACACCTTACGTAAAGAATCGTTGAGTAAGCCAATGGACTTATACCGCAAATCACTAGGATTACTCGCCAAAGCAAGATCAGCATTTATTTCAACTGGCAATAAAATTTTCGTTACTGTTAAGGCACTGTAAGAGTTAACTAATATACTCAACAATATACACACAGGACAGCCAAGTGAGATAACTAGTGCCGTGAAAGAACAAAAGCGTAGCGCTCTGTTCTTTTTATTTTTCCTTTTTATACGAGCATGTACACGCCTTGACTGAAGTAATTTAAGGAATTTTTTCTTTATACTCATTTACTTTTCTTTACACGAGGATTTGAAAAAACTTTCCCCTTTTTTGTCATGCAAGTAGCTGACACTGGGATCCAGCAGGCTTTGCCTGCAAATAATTTTTACATTTTCCATGAAAGCACAAACCAAAAGGAGAATAATGAATGCTGGATCCCAGTGTCGGAGCACTGGGATGACACCACAGCGGGAGGCAAACACAATGTTCGTACAGTTGTGTGTCACGCACTGGGATGACAAGAGAGAGTTCTGAGATGACACAATTGACATCACTCCCTATTGTATCTACTTAGATTTCTTTTTAACATAAGTAGTACGCTCTTTGATCCTTGCAGCTTTTCCAAATAGTTTGCACAGATAATACAGTTTTGCTCTACGAACCTTTCCTTTTCTTGTCACTTGCACTGAAACCAGTGCAGGAGAATAAACAAAAAACTGAGACACTATACTTTCTCCATGGCTCACTTTTCTGACTGCAAAAGAAGAATGTAACCCGCGGTTCCTTTTTGATATACATACACCTTCAAATATCTGTATACGTTCACTTGTACCGTCAACTACTTTAAAAGTGACCTTCAAATCATCGCCAGGACGAAATTCTGGTATTTCTTTAGCTAACACTTGCATTTGCTGTTCGTTAAATTTTTTAAGTAAATTTGTCATTTATCTCTCCACTCAATAATTCAGGCCTACGCTTTTTTGTTATAACATGAGACTGCTTCTGCCTCCAATCACTTATTTTTTTGTGATTGCCAGATAACAAAACCTCAGGTACTTTATATCCCTTCCACTGCTCAGGTCTAGTATATTGAGGATATTCAAGTACACCACCACCATAATTAAAACTTTCTTCAGTAATACTATCGGTATTATTTACTACACCTGGAAGAAGTCTAATGCATGCATCAAGAACCACCATTGCAGCTGGCTCACCTCCTGAAAGTATATAATCTCCAATACTTAACTCATAAGGAGTATACGCATCAATTATCCTTTGGTCAATACCTTCAAATCGACCACACAATATTGTTATATGAGGAAACTCTAATAATTCTCTGGCAATATTCTGATTAAACTTAGTTCCAGATGGAGTCATGTAAATAAACTTAGTGTTTTTATGAACAGAGAGCATACTATCTACTGCATCACCAACTACATCAGAACGCATAACCATTCCTGCTCCACCTCCATATGGAACATCATCCACAGTTGAATGTTTATCTTTCGCAAAAGAACGAATATTTATTACTTCAAGGTTCCATATTTTTTTTTCTAACGCTTTTCCGGCAAGAGAATAGTTCAAAAACCCCGGGAACATTTCTGGGAATATGGTTAATATTGTAACATTGAATGCCATTAAGGTTTATTTTAAGTTATTTGGGGCTATACTCTAAGAATAGTAAATTGATATAATATATAGTTAAATTAAACATGTCACTGAATAAAACGATATACGAAGGTAAAGCGAAAGCCATTATTGAAACTGAAGACTTATCAATTGTCATACAGCACTTTAAAGATGATATTACAGCATTCAATAAGGAAAAATATGAAATAATCGATGGTAAAGGAATAATTAATAATCATATTAGTGCTTTTATCATGGAAAAGCTTGAGAAAGCAGAAATTAGCACACACTTTATAAAAACTCTAAACGAAAGAGAACAGCTAGTCAAAAAACTCAAGATAATACCTCTTGAGGTAGTAGTTAGAAATGTCGCAGCTGGCAGCTTTTGCAAACGTTTTAATATCAAAGAAGGTGAGAGGCTTGCATCTCCTATAATCGATTTTTTTTACAAAAATGATGACCTAGCCGACCCAATGGTAAGTGAAAATCACATACTGTATTTTGATTGGCTATCTAGCAAAGAAATGGATGAAGTTAAAACTACAACTTTAAAAATCAACGAAATATTAGTTCACCTATTTTCAAATGCAAGTATATATTTAGTTGATCTCAAGTTAGAATTTGGCAGATTAATAAATGACAGTACTAAAATCGTTTTAGCTGATGAAATTAGCCCTGATAACTGCAGATTATGGGATAAAAATACTTATAAAAAGCTAGACAAAGATGTCTTTCGTTTGAATTTAGGAGATTTAAAGGAAGCATACCTAGAAGTTGCAAAAAGACTGTCAGTAAAGTTAGGTTAACTAAATACTACTCTATCAAGTGGAGGGTTACATGCCTCATCAAGTTTTCCAATAATTTCAATTTTTTCTCCACGTTTTTGGAAATGATTTTTCACGTTTTGCATATTCTCAGAACTTACGATCAATACCATACCAATACCACAATTAAATGTTTTTAGCATTTCTTTCTTCTCTATTTTACCCTCCTTTGTTAGCCATAAAAATATATCTGGCCATTTCCAGGAATTAATGTCTATGTTTGCAAATAAGTTTTTTGGAAGAATTCGCGGAATATTGTCTACCAAACCACCACCCGTGATGTGCGCAATACCTTTTACTTGTGACATGATAGGCAGCAAAGAATCAACATATATTTTTGTTGGTTCAAGTAGTATTTCACTCCAAGATTTATTATTCCATAGAGATGTATCGTTATAATTTATACCTAAGCTTTTGAAAACATGGCGCACTAAAGAAAACCCATTTGAGTGAATTCCACTTGACTCTAAGCCAACTATATAATCACCTGCTTTCATCATACTACAGTTTGGAAGAATTTGCTTTCGATCAACTACACCAACCACAAACCCTGCAAGGTCATAGTGATTATTACCATACATTCCAGGCATTTCTGCAGTTTCCCCACCAACCAATGCTATTTTAGCTTGCTTGCACCCCTCTGCAATGCCCTTAACCACAGATAATAAAACATCTTTGGTCAAAACGCCTGTTGCAAAGTAATCAAGGAAAAACAAAGGCGTTGCTCCTTGTGCAAGTAAGTCATTTACACACATTGCAACTAAATCTATACCTATAGTATCATGTTTATTCACTTCTTGAGCTATCAACAGTTTCGTACCTACTCCATCAGTTGAGGAAACGAGTACTGGATGGTCATACTTCTTACTTAGTGCAGCAAAATCAAATAACGCAGAAAATGAACCTATTTCGCTGATTACTTCTTCTCTAGTAGTTTCTTGAGCAATAGGCTTGACTTCTTTTATTAACTTATTATATAGTTCAATATCTATTCCTGATCTGGTATAAGTATTCATAATCCTTTTATAAATTTTAAAATTGTTAATACTATATTAATGCCTTGATATAAAAAGTGCAACGAAACTTTCTCTTAATTGACTATTATATACTTACCAATATAGGGTAACTTAAATCATTTATAATTATCCAATGAACGAAAATACCAAAAACATACTGTTAATAACGGAACTGCTATCAGGACGGCTGCTTCATGACTTTGCTAACTCTATGAATGGAATAACGTTTGGCGTAGAAGAGCTTGAAGTAATAGATAAGAATGATGCTGATGCGCAGAAGGAAGCGTTGTTGTTTCTTAAAGAAAGCTCCGATGATTTAATATATAAACATAAAGTTATGAAGCAGGCATATTCTTCTTCAATGGATAATTATAGCTTTGATAAGACCAAATCTAATATCGAAAATTATTTATTAAAAAAAAAGTAAAGCTTACGTGGAAAATAGACGCATACTCTGCAAAAAATAAGGAAGATTTAATTGAAAAGATAAATAAGATAATTTCTAATATGGTGCTAACTATAGCCAGTGCAGTGGCGGAAGTTGAACTAGTATCTGTTTTACTGAGTCAAACAGAAGATAAAATGCTATTAACTATAAAAATTCTAAATGAACACAAACCAATAAGCAAATCATTAGTAGACAAATTAATCAAAAAAAATGACACTAATTTAAATACAAAAGATATTAATATCTATATGACCTCTTTATTATTAGAGTACTATAACACTGAAATGCATTATACTTGCGAAAATAATTTGCTGGAAATAGGTTTAACTATAACTTGAGTTGCATATTTGGTTATTACAACTTTTTCTTCGTGTCAAGGCATTCCCCGACAAGGGGTACCAAATCTAATTTTTGTAATCACTTAAGTCTAGTACTATTTTATTAATGTAGCGCTCATTTGCATCTTTGATGATAAACTTCATACCATTTTTATATTTAATGACTTCATCTACAGAAGGTACTTTACCAGCAATCGAAAGAATCAAACCACCAAGTGTAACATAGTCTTCTTCAGGGTCACGTAATTCTATTTTTAGATCCTCTTCTATATCTTTTATAAGAGCCCTTGCTGATACTTCAAACTTATTTTGAGACAATTCAGTAATGGTATATTCTGAATTTATTTCGTTTTCACTATCAATGTTTGGTATTAGTTCCTCTATAAGATCAGTCATTGAAATTAAACCATCAGTTCCACCATATTCATCCAATACGATAGCTAAGCATGATTTAGAAGAGTTCATCCTAACAAAAAGATTAGTTGTCTTCATCGAGGGTGGAACAAATATTACGCTTTGTATAATATGTTTCAGATTAAAATTTTTATCCCTATTAAAAATAACATCTTTTACATAAAAAAAGCCTATTACGTTATCAAAGTTATTTTTATAAATTGGTATTTTAGTGTGGCAAGTGTTTTTTATCTTCTTTATTATTTCACGCTCGCTTGACTCAATGTCTACTGCGCATATCTCTGTACGTGGAGTCATTATATCCATTATACCACAATCGCGGAATTTTAATAGACCATTAAATATATTAAGGTCTGGCAGATCTTTCATTAATGCCTCAGTCGCACACTTTTTCAACACAGAAGCTTTTTTGAAAAGGAAGAGAAAAATTCTATATGCTATTTTTTCTACTAAGGTTCTTTTTTTACTCAATTTATTCCCTGTAATGGCAAAAACGTTTTCAGATTAGATTTATCAAGAAAACTGTTATTAAATGTTTAATAAGCATGTGAATAATGTCAAATTAATTTGTGAATTATTTGTTGATATAAAATACCAACAATTGATCAACAACTTTTTCAACAACATATACATAGTTGTGTAACAATGCATGATGGTAAAGTATTTTCCATAAAAGAAAATTACTAACACTCTAAACACCTTACTTATACACATAAATCATAACAGAAAATCAATAATATACGAAAGTTACTCACATATTTATCCACAAGTTGAACAACGCCAATTTTTACTGAATTTTAAGTTAGTAACAAGTTATTGATAGAACTATTATTATTACTATACTTTAATATACAAAAGAATAAATAGAATAGATTGGAAAGCGGCAAAACAACAATAGCGAAAATTATTAAGAGAAATGAGCCGGGTGGAAGAGTGCCTATCTGGCTAATGCGTCAGGCTGGCAGGTCTCTTCCTGAGTACCGCAAAGCAGTAGAAAATATGAATAATTTTATGGAGATATGCTACAACACAGATTTAGTGACAGAATTGACGTTACAGCCGGTGACAAGATTTGACATGGATGCGGCGATAATTTTTTCAGACATTTTAATAATAGCTGATGTTTTGGGTTGTGACGTGAATTTCGTACGCGGTGTAGGTCCAATAATAAAACCCGTGGAAAGTCCTAAGGAATTGAAGGGTCCACAAGAAATTGAAACTAAAACCTTACCAATTCTAAACGCTATAAAAAAAGTCAGAAGCCAATTACCAAAAGAAAAATCTCTCATAGGATTTGCTGGTGGACCATGGACAGTAGCCTCATACATCATAGAAGGTGGGAGCAGCAAAACTTTTTCCAAAGTATTAAATTTTTATCCTTCGTGTTTGAAGGAAATAATTGAACGAATAACGGAAGTAACGATTATTTATCTAATTAAACAGATAGAATTTGGAGCAGATGTTATTCAGCTATTTGACAGTAATGCTGGTGCGTTATCGGAACCATTGTTTAAAGAATATGTTATCGAACCAACAAAGAGAATTATCTTGGCAATAAAGGATAGATTTTCTGATTTTCCAATAATAGGTTTTCCAAGGTCTGCTGGAAATCTTTATAAAGATTACTGCGAACAAACAGGTGTATCTGCAGTAAGTATAGATTATAATGTTCCAATAAAATGGGCGAAAGCGAATCTAAACATCCCTCTACAAGGAAACCTTGATCCTAATCTTTTAGCCTATAATAAAACGGAAGCAATCAAAGAAGCAAAACGTATAATAGATTGCTTTAGAGATTTACCCTTCATATTTAATCTCGGACATGGAGTACTCCCTGATACTCCAGTTGAAAATATTGCTGCGTTGGTAAACCTGGTAAAAAGCTACTAATACAATACACAAAATTCTAGCTTTTTTGTTGTACGGGGTTTATCATTTGAATTTAGCTTCAGTAAAATATGTCAGACCTTGCAAAAAGAATGTCCCTAATAAAACCATCACCTACGATTGCTGTAACTGATAAGGCAAATAAGTTGAAAAATGAAGGAAAAAAGATCTGTGTTTTAGCTGCAGGAGAACCGAATTTTGATACTCCAGATCATATAAAAAAAGCAGCTATTCAAGCAATAAGTGAAGGTAAGACTAAATATACTGCTGTTGATGGAACGCGTGAGCTGAAAGAAGCAATAATTAATAAGTTAAGAAAGGATAATAACCTCGAGTACACGCTTAACCAAATCTGTGTTGGTACAGGTGCTAAGCAGGTGTTATTCAATTTGTTCATGGCAACAATTAACTCTGGAGATGAAGTTATTATTCCAGCTCCTTATTGGGTTTCATATGTTGATATGGTAAGTCTTTTTGGCGGCTTGCCAGTTGTAGTAGAATGCAAACAAAATTTTAAACTGACAGCGGAATTATTGAAAAGCAGGATAACTAAAAAAACTAAATGGTTAATTCTTAACTCACCGAACAACCCTGCAGGAGCTGTGTACACATGTGATGAATTGAAAGACATAGCACAAATATTGCTTGAATATCCACATATGAATGTCGTTACAGATGATATTTATGAGCATATAATATACGACGAAAAGTTTTTTACTATCGCTCAGGTTGAGCCGAAGCTTTATGATAGAGTTTTTGTAGTCAATGGAGTATCAAAAGCCTATGCAATGACAGGCTGGAGAATAGGGTATATTGCAGGTAGAAGTGATGTGGTAAAAGCTATCTCTACGCTGCAGTCTCAAAGCACTTCTAATCCAAATTCGATAGCACAAGCAGCAGCAGCAGCAGCATTAAACGGTGATCATAGTTTTTTGAAAGAAAGAACAAGGATTTTTAAGAGTCGTAGAGATTTTATGGTGAAAGAGCTAAATTCTGCCCCGGGATTATCAGCGTCTGTTCCACAAGGTGCGTTTTATTTATTTGTCTCATGTGAAGGATTGCTCAGTAAAAGCACAAAAAGTGGTAAGATAATAAATAATGATTTAGATTTTACTGAATACTTACTGGGAGATCATTTGGTTGCTGTGGTTCCAGGAATTGCATTTGGTCTAGAAAATTTTATCAGAATTTCTTATGCAACCTCTCAGGAACAATTAGAAATTGGATGTGATAGTATTACTAAAGCGTGCCAGGAGTTAAAATGAAATAGACTATCCATAAGTTGTATATTTTGCCATACTTCGCCAAGGTTATTTTGAATGTTCTAACTTGTGTTTTTCTATGGAAGGCATTTTTATTGATTGAGCAAGTGTCTTTCTAATATTGAATTCCTCATTTTTTTCATTTTGTTGCAGTAAGTTAATGTTATTTATTTTATTTACTAAATCTTTCCCCTTTTCCAGAGTCTTTAAATCACTTTCGTTAATGTGATGTTCATTGTAAAATTCTGCAACAATTTCTTTTCTTTTCGGATAAGTATTTAAAAATTCCGACACCTGATGTTTAGCAACAGCTTGAATAAATTTCTTATTAAATCTTGAATCGTTATATAGATCTTCTAAATTTTCATCGTAGTGTTTTGCTTCATTTACAGCAAGCTTTATTATCTCTTCTATACCACTTAGAAGTTTCCTATACAATTTGTCGTATCTATTGCCTAGCACGTGTGTAGCGAATGTTTGTTCAATGTATTTTGTTATGTAATTTTGCAGCGTATTATCTATCGTGCTTATATTCATCAGCCTGCTTTAATATTATATTAACTATTTTACACATAAAAAGGTTAATATTGAATTAATAGAATACTTCTGAAGTCAAATTTTACTGAAAATTATGGTATTTAAGATATAATTGTCAGCATGAAATAAAAACATAAATAAAATGGATCTTGTAACAAAAGTGAAGCTCAAGATAAAGATGAATAAGGGTAAAATCATAAATATACTTATCATTTGTGGTGTAATTTTTTTCATATACCTTATTCATGAGCCAGTTGTAGATATGGTAGAAAAAATTATAAGTAAAATAAAAGGTCTCTTTTAAAAATAGAAAAAGTGAACTTTTTCCATCATCCAAACTTGAACCTGGAAAATTTAGTTAATGCATAAACTACTTATGTTGGCTATGAGTTCAACTGTATAAAATTCCGGTAAATTAAAATAAGTATTCATAAAAATATTGTTTTCTATAAACAGAGTATCTATAATGCTAGCTTTGGGGTAAAGTATTGCAGAGGAATTTTTTAATCTGGTTGTTGGCGTCACTGTTTTATGCATACCAATATATATTACGCGTAATTCCAAATATTATAATTCCTGAATTGGTAGTAAGGTTTAATATAGGAACAACAGAAATAGGACAATTTTGTGGACTGTATTATGTAGGTTATGTGTTAGCACATATTCCTGTAGGTATTCTTTTAGATAGATTTGGTTCTAAAGTTGTTATACCGATTTGTATTGCATTAACATCTTTAGGTGCTTTACCTTTAGTCAGTTCTAATGATTGGAGTTATTCTATTATTGGAAGAATAATTACTGGTATTGGATCCTCTGCTTCAGTACTTGGACTCTTTAAAATAATAAGAATCTATTACCATAGAGAAAAATTTGCCATGATGTTCAGCATATCGGTTATTATTGGCATTTCAGGTGGTGTATTTGCCACCAAACCATTACATGTCTTACTTGATAAGTTTGGGTGGGATTATTTATTTACTGTGTGTATAATGCTTGGATTATTGCTTGCTTTAACTACCTTTATATCTATACCTAAAGTTGGCACCTCAGACGAAGAATTAAATATTAAAAATTTAAGCAAAGTTATATTTAATAAAGATATTTTATTGATAGGTTTGTTTGGCGGTTTTATGGTTGGACCATTAGAAGGCTTTGCAGATGCGTGGTCCGCAACATTCTTGCATGAGATGTACGCTATAGATAGACACATTGCATATAGCATTTCAAAATGGATACTAATAGGCTTTGGCTTTGGGCATTTATTACTTCCTTACATATTAGCAAAAAATCCAACCAAGCACTATGAAATAATAATTTCTTGTGCTATGGCCATGATAATTGTGTTCTTATTACTTTTTATATGCAATATTAGTGAACTCCTGGCATGTATATTACTATTCATTATTGGTCTTGCTTCTGCATACCAAATTGTTTTTACTGCTAAAGTTGTAAGTTGTGTAAAAAACGAAGCAGTAGCAAGTGCAGGATCTGTAGGTAATTCCATAGTTATGAGTTTTGGTTATTTTTTTCACGTCATTATTGCAAATATAATGAATTTTTATTGGAACGGTGAAATTATCGATGGAAAGCCATTTTATGGAACTGATGTAATGGTTAAGTCTATGTTAATAATACCTATATGCCTACTAATAGGAATGATAGGCTTTTGGTTACTTAAAGTTATAAGCTGTAAAAAGAGCTAAGCAGATTTAGATGATTAATATAGTATTGTTTTTTATAACTAAAGTATCTATAATCCTAAATTTTAGCTGAGATTCATGTTGCAGAGGAATTTTTTAATCTGGTTGTTGACGTCACTGTTTTATGCATACCAATATATATTACGCGTAATTCCAAACATAATTGCGCCTGAATTAATAACAAAATTTAACATAAGTATTGCAGATGTTGGCCAGTTTGGTGGGTTATACTATGTAGGCTATACGCTAGCTCATATACCTATTGGTCTTTTCCTTGATAGATTTGGACCAAAGTTTGTTTTACCTGCTTGTACCGTTTTGACATTTACCGGAACACTACCGCTTATATGCTTTGATGAGTGGAGTTATTCAATAATTGGAAGAATAATTGTGGGAATTGGGTCATCCGCTTCGGCAATTGGAATCTTTAAAGTTGCAAGCATGTATTTTGCGCAAGAAAAATCAGCAAGAATGGCCAGCTTATCTATAATTATAGGAATTTTGGGAGGGATATGTGGCGGGTTACCTTTAGACTTCTTACTCGATAAATTTGGCTGGAATTATGTTATCTATACATTCTCAGCATTTGGGTGTTTACTTGCTCTGTTGCTGTTCTTAGTAACGCCTGAAAGCAATGCTCAACAGGAAAAAGTTAGCATTAGAGACTTAAAAAACATACTTTTCAACAAGCATATTATTCTAATTAGCTTTTTTGGTGGACTCATGGTCGGTCCAATGCAAGGTTTTGCCGATGGTTGGGTGAAAGCATTCTTTTTTGAAGTATATAAAATGAATGAAGACTTGGCATCTTCTCTCTCTTCCGTAATATTGATAGGAATGTTAACAGGATCATTCTCTTTGGCTTATTTATTGGAAAAATATAAAAATAAGCATTATGAAGTAATAATTGCATGCTCATTTGCAATGATCGCTAGTTTTCTTTTGCTTTTTACTCAGATTGGTGGCTTGTATGTTGTATTACCTACGCTTTTTATTATTGGCTTCACATCTGGATATCAGGTGGTTACCATTTACAAAGCGATAAGTTATGTAAATAATAACTTAGTAGGCCTGGCTACAGCTGTGTCAAATATGATAGTCATGGTTTTTGGCTATTTTTTTCACACTGGGATCGCAAAAATAATAGATTTGTGTTGGGATAGGACAGTGATACAAGGAAATCCTGTGTATAGTGCTGAATTGCTGATAAAAGCAACATCTATTATTCCTGTATGTTTGCTGATAGCTGTTTTTGGGCTCTTATGGTTAAAAAAGCAGGATAAGCAGTCTTAAAATTGCTTGTGCATCTTAAAATTAAAGCGAGGTTTGATCTATGATGAGTGTTTTAAAAAAAATCTGTGGCTCTAAAAATAGTTTAAAGTCTTTTGATAACGAGGTTTATCAGTCTATAGAAAAAGAATTACAACGCCAAAAATCACAATTGCAATTAATTGCATCAGAAAATTTTGCAAGCAAAGCGGTAATGGAGGCACAAGGCTCTTTTCTGACTAATAAATACGCAGAAGGTTATCCAGGTAAAAGATATTACTGTGGTTGTGAGCATGTGGACAAAATTGAAAGTCTGGCTATAGAAAGACTTTGTAAGTTGTTTGGTGTTAAATTTGCAAACGTTCAACCTCATTCTGGTTCTCAGGCAAACCAGGCGGTATTTGCTTCACTGCTTACTCCAGGCGATACAATACTTGGATTATCACTGAGTTGCGGTGGGCATCTAACTCATGGTGCGGCACCAAGCCTTTCTGGTAAATGGTTTAAGTCAATTCAATATACAGTGAATAAAGACACTTACTTGCTGGATATGGATGAGATAGAAAAGCTGGCGCTGGAGCATAAACCGAAATTGATCATAGCTGGTGCTTCTGCTTATCCAAGAAAAATGGACTTCAAACGCTTTCGCGAGATTGCAGATAAAGTTGGTGCTTATTTGCTTGCAGACATTGCTCACTATGCAGGGCTTATTGCAGCGGGCGAATATCTATCCCCTGCTGAATATGCACATGTTATGACTTCCACAACTCACAAAACTTTGCGTGGTCCTCGTGGTGGAATAGTGATGACCAATGATGAAGCATTACACAAAAAAATTCAATCTGCAGTTTTTCCAGGATTGCAGGGCGGGCCACTTATGCATGTGATAGCTGCAAAAGCTGTTGCATTTAAAGAAGCATTGGCGCCAGAATTTAAAACTTATAGCAAGAAAGTCGTGGAAAATGCGAAAGTACTAGCTCAAGAATTGCAAAAGCATGGACTCGACATTATAACCGGTGGCACTGACTCTCATATAGTGCTAGTTGACTTAAGATCGCAGAAATTAACTGGAAAAGACGTTGTAGATAGCCTTGAGAGAGCCGGTATTACCTGTAATAAAAACTCTGTACCATTTGATACAGCAAAGCCGACCATCACTTCAGGGCTCCGTTTTGGCACCGCTGCTGAGACAACACGCGGACTTGAGGCAGAAAATTTTAAGGAGATAGCTGATCTAATAAATGAAGTAATTCAAGGATTAATCAGCGGAAATAGCTCAAGTGTCGAAAAAGCAGTAAAAGCTAAAGTTGAAAGGATTTGTAGTAATTTTCCTATTTATTAATTTATGTGGTGTCATCCAAGTAGCTGGTAGAAACGAAAAAACTTACTTGACACCCTTCGCCAGCCCACTTATCATGATAGTGAAGCTATTGTATTTGCTTTCGCCAATCTGCAGATTAAAAGGTAAGGATTACTTAATGTATCG